>DASUOY010000208.1:0-4458 GCA_036276395.1 Pseudomonas sp. | reverse complement strand
TGATCGACGACAAAGCCGATGCGTTGGCTGCCCACAGTGAGGATCACCACGTGGCCCTCGCCCTGCTCCACATGGGCCGCGCTACCAACCAGCCAGCGTTTGAGGTAAAACAGTGGCAGCGCCTTGTCGCGCACTATCACCACCTCCTGGCCATCGACCACATTGGTGCGCGACAGGTCGAGATGGAAGATTTCATTGACGTTGACCAGCGGAAAGGCAAAGGCCTGATTGCCCAGCATCACCATCAGGGTCGGCATGATGGCCAGGGTCAGCGGCACCTTGATAACGATTTTCGAGCCCTGGCCCTTGACCGAGAACACGTTGACCGTGCCATTGAGCTGGGAAATCTTGGTTTTCACCACGTCCATGCCCACGCCACGGCCGGACACATCGGAAATCTCGGTCTTGGTTGAGAAGCCGGGGGCGAAAATCAGGTTGTAGCATTCAAATTCGTTGAGGCGATCGGCTGCGTCCTTATCCAGCAGGCCTTTTTCCACGGCCTTGGCGCGCAACTGATCGGCATCCATGCCCTTGCCGTCATCGGAAATCGACAAGAGGATATGGTCACCCTCCTGCTCCGCCGACAGCACCACCTTGCCACCGCGCGGCTTGCCAGAAGCTTCGCGCTCTTCCGGGGTTTCAATGCCATGGTCGACCGCGTTGCGCACCAAGTGCACCAGTGGATCGGCCAGCGCCTCGACCAGGTTCTTGTCAAGGTCGGTTTCTTCGCCGACCAACTCCAGGTTGATCTCTTTTTTCAGGTTGCGCGCCAGATCGCGAACCAGTCGCGGGAAGCGGCCAAAGACCTTCTTGATCGGCTGCATGCGTGTCTTCATCACCGCGGTCTGCAGGTCCGCGGTCACCACGTCCAGATTGGACACGGCCTTGGACATGGCCTCATCGGCACTGTTGGAGCCCAGGCGAACCAGACGGTTACGCACCAGCACCAACTCACCGACCATGTTCATGATCTCGTCCAGGCGAGCGGTGTCGACCCTGACTGTGGTTTCCGCTTCGCTGGCCGAAGCGGCCTTGTCCGCCGCGGCAGGTACTGCGGCTGCAGGTGCAGGTGCAGGCGCGGCCTTGGCCGGTTCGGCTTTGACAGCGGCCTTGGCCGCAGGCTTGGGAACGGCCGCAGGCGCGGGCGCTGCGGCTGGTGCACTGAGGGCCTCAGGCTCGACGAACTTGCCCTTGCCGTGCAACTGATCGAGCAGGGCCTCAAATTCATCGTCGGTAATTTCATCACCAGCAGCGGGCGCAGGTTCCGCCTTTGCCGCCGGTGCGGCTACCGCTGGTGCGACGAACTGGCCCTTGCCATGCAACTGGTCGAGCAGGGACTCGAATTCGTCGTCGGTGATTTCATCACTGCTACTGCCTGCTGCTACAGGCGCAGCCACCACGGCCTCGCTCGCGGCCGCCGACACGGCAAACTGGCCCTTGCCGTGCAACTGATCGAGCAGGGATTCGAATTCATCATCGGTAATTTCGTCACTGCTGGCCGCCGCAGTGGCCGCCTGGCTGGGCGACTCATCCAGGGCGCCGAGCAGCTGCTCGAACTCACTGTCGGTGATATCGCCAGCCGCTGTAACCGCCAGCTCCGGCTCTGGTTCTGGCGCAGCGCTGGGCGCCTCTTCGGCGGCCCCGGCCGGCTCGGCCAGACGCGCCAAGGCGGCCAGCAGCTCGGGTGTGGCAGGCGTCAGGTCGGTGCGTTCGCGCACCTCGGTAAACATGCTGTTGACCGCATCCAGGGCCTCCAGCACCACGTCCATCAGCGCCGAGTCGACGCGCCGCTCCCCCTTGCGCAGGATGTCGAAGACGTTCTCTGCGATATGGCAGCACTCCACCAGCTCATTGAGCTGGAGAAAACCGGCACCACCTTTGACGGTATGGAAGCCGCGAAAAATGGCGTTAAGCAGATTCATGTCATCCGGGCGGCTTTCAAGCTCCACCAACTGCTCGGACAACAACTCAAGAATCTCGCCGGCCTCTACCAGGAAGTCCTGGAGGATTTCTTCATCGGCGCCGAAGCTCATAGACGTGCTCCTAAAATCCTAGGCTGGAAAGCAGATCGTCGACGTCGTCCTGATTGGACGCCACGTCTTCACGCTTATCGGCATGAATCTGCGGACCTTCACCACTGGAAGGCGCTTTTTGTTGTTCTTGTTCGGCACGCAGCAACTCGTGGTTGTGCTCGATACCGGCAATCTGATCGACCGAGCTGGCCATGACCACCAGTTTCAGCAGGTTGCTTTCCACCTCGGTAACCAACTGCGTCACGCGCTTGATCACCTGCCCAGTCAGATCCTGGAAGTCCTGCGCCAGCAGAATATCGTTGAGATGCCCGGACAACTTGGCGCCATCGCGCTCGCTACGGGCAAGAAACAGCTCGACACGCTTGGCCAGTTCACGAAAGCCGTCGGCGCTCATCTCGCGGCGCATAAAGCGCCCCCAGTCAGCACTCAGGCTCTGGGCTTCATCACTGAGGTCATTGACCAGCGGCGCGCTTTGCTCGACCAGATCCATGGTGCGATTGGCCGCTTTCTCGGTCATGGTCACAACATAGTTGAGGCGCTCGGTGGCGTCGGTAATCTGCGACACCTCGGTGGCGTGCGGCACACGCGGGTCCAGCTGAAAATTGACGATGGCGTTGTGCAACTCACGGGTCAGCTTGCCGACTTCATGGTACAGACCGCGATCACGGGCTTTGTTGAGTTCATGGATCAGTTGCACTGCTTCGCCAAAGTTGCCTTGTTCCAGGCTGTCGACCAGTTGGCGAGCGTTGTGTTTCAGGGACGACTCGAGATCACCCTGAGCGGAATCTTTGTGTTCCATAGCACCCTCGTGGCAGACATCAGCCGTTGACCCGCTCGAAGATCTTTTCAATCTTCTCTTTAAGCACTTGGGCAGTGAAAGGTTTGACGACATAGCCATTAACCCCTGCCTGCGCTGCCTCGATAATCTGATCGCGCTTGGCCTCTGCCGTGACCATCAATACCGGCAGGGTTTTCAGGCGTTCATCGGCGCGCACCGCGCGCAGCAGATCGATCCCGGTCATGCCTGGCATATTCCAGTCGGTCACCAGAAAGTCGAAACTGCCACTCTGCAGCATGGGCAACGCGGTGACGCCATCATCGGCCTCCGCGGTATTGGTGAACCCCAAATCACGCAAGAGGTTCTTGATGATCCGTCGCATCGTTGAAAAGTCATCAACGATGAGGATTTTCATATTCTTGTCCAAGTCGACCTCCGTACAGTCCCAAACGTATCCAGCACCTGGCTACGCCTTTAATCGTGAAACCGGCTTGGCAGCAGCCTGCCAATTGCTCAGCGCGCGCGCCACTCGCCCAAACGTGCACGCAAACGCGCGGCACACTGGCTATGCAACTGGCTAACGCGTGATTCGCTAACCCCCAATACTTCGCCGATTTCCTTGAGATTCAGTTCTTCATCGTAATATAGCGCTAACACCAGCCGCTCGCGCTCCGGCAGGTTGGCAATGGCCTCGGCCAGTGCCGCCTGAAAGCGTTCATCTTCCAGATCCCGGGAGGGTTCGAGGTGATTGCCCGCGAGGTCCTCACGCAGACCGCCATGCTCGCCATCCTGCAACAGGTCGTCGAAGCTGAATAAACGGCTGCCCAAAGTGTCGCCAAGAATGCCGTAGTAATCCTCGAGACTCAATTGGAGTTCGGCCGCAACCTCTTGATCTTTAGCGTCTCTGCCCGTTCTGGCCTCAATTACTCGAATTGCGTCGCTAACCATGCGGCTGTTGCGGTGCACCGAGCGTGGCGCCCAATCGCCCTTGCGCACTTCATCGAGCATCGAGCCACGGATACGGATGCCGGCGAACGTTTCGAAGCTGGCACCTTTACTGGAGTCGTATTTTTTTGACGCTTCAAGCAGACCGATCATCCCGGCCTGAATCAGATCGTCCACCTGCACATTGGCCGGCAAGCGCGCCAACAAGTGGTACGCAATGCGCTTGACCAAGGGTGCATAGCGCTCGATCAACTGGTGCTGGGAGTCTTGCGCCTGTGCCTTGCTATACATACGAAGTCCAGAGGCTGCTGTCATGTGGCCGTGTCCGCGATCGGTTGCTGCACCAGACGCTCAACGAAAAATTCCAAGTGACCACGCGGGTTGGCCGGTAAGGGCCAGGCGTCGACTTTCTGGGCTATCGCCTTGAACGCCAGCGCGCACTTCGAGCGCGGGAAGGCTTCGTAAACCGCACGTTGCTTCTGTACGGCCTTGCGCACCGACTCGTCGTAGGGGATGGCCCCCACGTACTGCAGGGCGACATCGAGAAAACGATCCGTCACTTTAGTCAGCTTAGCAAAGAGGTTGCGTCCTTCCTGCGGGCTATGGGCCATATTGGCCAATACCCGGAAACGCGTCAGGCCGTGGTCGCGGTTGAGCAGTTTGATCAACGCATAGGCGTCGGTGATCGAGGTCGGCTCATCG
>DASUOY010000207.1:0-3740 GCA_036276395.1 Pseudomonas sp. | reverse complement strand
ATCATCGGAGCGCACTACCTGGCCACGCTCGGCACTGGCATACAGGCCGCCGTGATCGTCGGCAAACAGCCCCATCAGGTTGAGATCGGCCCGGCTATATCCCGATGGTGCGTCCAACGCCTGTTCGTTCCAGGTCTTGCCACCATCGTCGGTGGTCAGCACCAGCGACCAGAGGCCGACGGCGACGCCCTGCCGAGCATTGAAGAAATGCACGGCGAACAGCGGGCGGTCCTCTTCGCTGGACAGCCGCTGGATCTGCCAGGACTCGCCGCCGTCGCTGCTGACCAGGATCGCCCCCCAGTGACCGACCGCCCAACCATGCTGAGCATCAACAAAGCTGACGCCGGTCAGCGGTGTGGAAACCGGCACCGAGCGGGCCTGACGAAAGCTCTTGCCCTGGTCGTCGGACAGCAGCACGACGCCATGGTCGCCCACGGCCACCATGCGCTCCCCGGCCCATGCAGCGCCGAGCATGGTCGCCGCGCTGGCATTGCCCACCATGACAGCCGGCTCGGCCTGCAACGGCTCCGCCTGCAGAGTGGCTAGCGGCAGTACTGCGCAGAGCAGCACGCCCATCAATGAAATCGCGTATCGCATCTAGCCTCTCCTCAATGCACCAGGGCGCTGTTCATGCGCACCGGGCGCGTGCGCGGGAATACTCGCTCCAGCCAGACCGCAAAGGCCGGCAGCACCGTCATAGCCATGACCATGTTGACCATGAACATAAAGGCGAGCAGCTTGCCCATGTCGGCCTGGAACTTCAGCTCGGAGAACGACCAGGTGGCCACACCTATTGCCAGCGTGATGGCGGTGAAGATGGTCGCCACGCCGACCTCGAGCAACGCATGCTCGACGGCCTTGACGATCGGCTGACCATTGGCCTGATGCAGTTGCAGGCGGTTGTAGATGTAGAAGGCGTAATCGACGCCTATCCCCACCGCCAGCACCATCACCGGCAGCGTCGCGATGGTCAGACCGATCTGCAGCTCCTTCATAAACCAGTAGCCGATAAAGGTGCCGATGGTCAGCGGCAGACAGCACACCAGCACGGCGCGCAGGTCGCGGTAGACGACAAACACCAGCAACGCGATGGCCGCATAGACATACAGCAGCATCGGCGTTTCGCTCTTCTCCACCTCCTCGTTGATCGCCGCCAGCACCCCGGCGTTACCCGAGGCCAGGCGTACCGAGACGCCCGCCATGGGGAACTCGGCGCGAAACGCCTTGGCGGCCTCGATCACCCGGTTGATGGTCGTCGCCTTGTGGTCCGCCAGGTACAGGTGTACGGCCAGCATGCTGCAGTCGGCGCGCATGATCCCCGAGAGACGCGCCACCTCGGTGGACAACGAGGAGTAGTTCATGGAGTCGATAGGCACCGCACTCATCTTCGGATTGCCTTCGTTGTAGCCCTCGTTGAACTGGCGCATGCCAGTCGAAAACGAGGCGACCGACAACACCCCGGGGACGCCTTGCATGGCCCACACGAAGCGATCCTGATATTGCCCCAGCGCCACATTCTCGCAGGCACCGACGACTTCGCCGGATTCGTCCGGCTGGACCTCGAAGACCACGCTCAGCCAGTCCAGGCCGATGTCGTAATTACTGGCAATGGACACCGCATCGCGGTTGAAACGGGCGTCCTCGCGCAGCTCCGGAGCGCCAGCCTGTAGCGTGCCGACCACTCGATCATGGCTCTGCCAGACAGCGACGATGAACACCAGCAGGGCGATGCCGAGCACGATCAACGCATTGCGCCATTCGGCGAGCCGCACCAACCCATGCAGCCAGCGGGCACGGCGCTCGCGGGAGCGTTCTTCGGCAGCGGCGTAGTTGCCGTCGACCTTGAGCATCGAGGCCACCAGCGGCAGCATCACCAGATTGGTGATGATCTTGTAGGCCACGCCGAGCGATGCGGTGATGGCCAGTTCGCGCACCATCGGAATCGGGATCAACAGCAGGGTGACGAAGGACACGAAGGCCGTCACCAGCGCCAGGGTGCCAGGGATCAGCAAGCCACTGAAGCTGGAACGCGCGGCCTGCTCAACGGTCTTGCCGCAGGCGATTTCCCGCACTATGTAGTTGATCTGCTGCACACCGTGGGACACGCCGATGGCGAACACCAGAAAAGGCACCAGTACGGCGAGCGGATCTAGGCCATAACCGAGCAGGCGCAGGCTGCCGAACTGCCAGACCAGCGAGGTCAGCGAGCAGCCGAGCGCCAGCAGGGTGAAGCGCACGGAGTGGCAGTACCAGTAGACCGCCGCAGCGGTCAGCAGCAGCGCCAGCAGGCAGAACTCCAGCACTGCGGAGGCACCATCGGCGATATCGCCGATCTGCTTGGCGAAACCGATGATCTGGATCTCGAACGCGTCATCCTCGAACTGCGCACGAATCTGCTGCTCCAGGATCTGGTTGTAGGCCACGTAGTCCAGCTGCTTGCCATTTTCGTCGAGCTCGTTGAGTTCGGCGGTGATCATCGCGCTGCTTTGATCGCGCGCCACCAGGGTACCGACAAAGCCACCCTGGGCCGTGGAGTTGGCGATCTTGTCGATGATCCCCTGATCGAGACGCTCGGGCGTCACGGTGCCGGGGATCAACGGGTCGGCGCGAAAGCCCTCCTCGGTAATCTCATTGACGAAGGAGTTGGGCGTCCACAGCGACTGCACACTGCTACGCGAGACCCCGGGCAGGAAGATTACCGCCTGGGTCACGTCGTACAGCCGCTTGAGCCCCGCCACGTTCCAGATCGAGCCATCGCGTGCCTTGACCACTATGGTCAGGCGATTCGCCCCGATCAGATCGCTGCGGTAAGCTTGGAAGGTATCGACGTACTCATGACCGATCGGCAGCTGCTTCTCGAAGCCGGCATCCATACGCAGTTGCACGGCGAACCAGGCCATGGCCAGGGTGAAGACCGCCAGCAGCACCAGCACCAGCCGGCGCTGCCTGAACAGCCAGCCCTCCAGGCGTGGCAGCACGCCACGCCCCCCCTTAACGGACGTATCTACAACAGGAGTATTCACAACATGCCTCACAGAGAGTGCGAAACCGACAAGCCAACGTAATCGCGATCACGCAGCATCTGGTCGTAGGAAGTATCCGCATCGTTGAACTTCGCGTAGTTCAGGGTCACTTGCCAGTTGCCCGGGTTGCGCACGAAATTCACATACAGGTTCATCGCGCTGGCATCCCTGGTGTAGGTCGAATAGATCGATGGCGTGCGACCGTTGCCCAGCGACTGCTGGTAATAGATACCCGGCGTCACCGTCCAGCCCGGGATCAGGCTGCCGTCATAGGTCAGGCTGAAGTCGAGATGGATCCCCGAGGAGGTCGCGTCGCCGCGTGCCTTGGGTGGAAACTGCGACAGATCCTCTACCCAGGTGTTGGCCCCTGCAGCGACCAGCTCGCCATCGTAGCTGTCATGCAAGCCCGGATACTTCACCAGCACCAGTTCCGACAAGAAGGTGCCGGTGCTGGCCCCGGTGAACTCGAGGAAGTCCGGCGAATTGGCGTTGGTCATGCTGTAAATGCCCGTCAGGTGCCACTGGAATTTCTTGGTGTCCTTCCAGCATTCCCCACCCCGTCCCGAACAAGGAGCGGGGCCAAAGGCGAGGCCGGGCAAGGGATTGAGCGGCACCGCCTCCTTGGGGCGATAGGACAGCTCGGTACCCACAGCCCAGTCGCCGACCGGCAGGTTGGCGCTGATGCCATAGAGCATGCGGTCTTCCGGGTAGACCCAG
>DASUOY010000206.1:0-8792 GCA_036276395.1 Pseudomonas sp. | reverse complement strand
AACCGCTAGCGGCGCACTGGGCGCTTCTGCAACTTGCGCTGCAAGGTACGCCGGTGCATGCCCAGGGCGCGGGCGGTGGCGGAGATATTGCCTTCGTGCTCGGTCAACACACGCTGGATATGCTCCCACTGCAGGCGGTCCACCGACATCGGGTTTTCCGGCACCAGGCTATCCAGGTCGGCATGCTGGGTCAGCAGCGCGGCCAGCACGTCGTCGGCATCGGCGGGCTTGCACAGGTAGTTGCAGGCGCCGCGCTTGATCGCCTCCACCGCGGTGGCGATGCTGGAATAGCCGGTGAGAATCACCACGCGCATCTCGGCATCCAGCTCCAGCAGCTTGGGCAGCAGCACCAGGCCGGAGTCGCCCTCCATCTTCAGGTCCAGCACGGCGTAATCCGGCATATCCTGCTCGGCCAGGGCCAGGCCCTCTTCGGCGGAGCTGGCGGTGGACACGCGCAGGCCGCGGCGGCTCATGGCCCGCGCCATGACGCGGGTGAAGGTGGGGTCATCGTCCACCAGCAGCAGGTGGGGTTGCTCTTCACCTTCGAACAGGGCTTCGTCACTCATACGTAATGCTTCCTCAGGCTCGGCCATAGGCACGCGGCAACTTCAGTTCGGTGAGGGTGCCGCCCTCTTCATGGTTATACAGTTTAACCGTGCCGCCGGCACGGGTGACGCTGGCCTGACTGAGAAACAGGCCCAGGCCGAAGCCCTTGCCCTTGGTGGTGAAAAACGGTCGACCGATCTGCTCGGCAATCGCCAGGGGCACCCCGGCACCGAAGTCGCGAATGCTCAGGCGCAGCCACTGGTGATCCCAGTCCAGGCGGATATCCAGGTTGTCCGGGCAGGCATCGGCGGCGTTGTTAAGCAGGTTGAGCAGCGCCTGGGTCAGGTCGGCCGGCGGCATCAGGCGCGGCGAGGCGCCGCGGCCCAGGCACTGGAAGCGATAGCTGGCCTCGGGGCGCATCAGGTGCCAGCGGTTGAGCGCGCTCTCCAGCCATTCGACGCAGGGCTGCTCGACCACCGCCTGACGCCGGTCCGCCTCGGCGGCGCGCACCAGGTGCTGCAGGGTTTCCTTGCACAGCTTGACCTGCTCCTGCAGCACCGCCAGGTCTTCCTGCAGGGTCGGCTCCTGGTGCTCGCGGCGCAGCTCCTTGATCAGCACGCTCATGGTCGCCAGGGGCGTGCCCAGCTCATGGGCGGCGCCGGCGGCCTGGGTCGCCACGGCCAGCAGCTGCTGATCGCGCAGGCCTTCCTCGCGGCGCTCGGCGCGCAGCTCTTCCTGATGGCGCAGCTCCTCGGCCATCTTGGCGACGAAGAAAGTGATCAAGCCGGCGGCCAGGGCAAAGCTCAGCCACATACCGTAGATTAGCAGGCTTTCCCGCGGCGCGGCGGGCAGATCCAGCGGGTGCGACCACACCAGCAAGAAGGTGTAGCCGGCCAGCGCCAGCCCCGACAGGGTGATGGTGTAGAGCCAGGGCAGGGTCGCCGCGGCAATGGTCAGCGGCACCAGGTAATAGGAGACAAAGGGGTTGGTCGAGCCGCCCGAGTAATACAGCAGCAGGCTGTGGATGATCAGGTCGCAGGCCAGCTGCACGGCGTATTCCTGCTCGGTGACCGGCCACGGCCCGCGCAAGCGCAGCGCGGTGAGCAGGCACAGCACCAGGGAAATTCCCAGGGTGACGCTCAGCTCCAGCCAGGGCAGTGGCAACGCCCCGGACTTATAGGCCAGGCCTACGGAACCGGCCTGGGCGGCCAGCACCAGAATGCGGATCAGCGTCAGGCGCCAGAGGTTTTGCCGGCTCGCCGACAGTAGCTGCACAGGTGCGAGCATAGAATCTCCAAGTTGCTCATTCAGCGAGCCGCAGGAGTATAACCAAGCCTCTGTACGGCCAACTGCGGCAACACGCCGCAGCCGCAGGAAGCCTATCAACAAACCAGAGAAAAACTCCGGAACCGGATTTAACCCGTTTAGTCTGATCGCTACGTCTACCCTCTGGAAAGCCGCGCATAACTCATGCGCCCAACATATAAAGGAATCGCCATGCTGCCTTTGTCCCGCCTCGCCACCGCCCTGCTGCTGAGTGCCACCAGCCTGTTGAGCGTCTCGGCCATGGCCGAAGAAGCCCGCTACAACCAGGTCGCCCTGCGCGCCGAGGTCAACCGGGAAATCGCCCACGACCTGATGCACGTCACCCTCTACAGCGAAGCCCAGAACAGCGACCCGGCGGCGCTGGCCGCGCAGATCAGCAAGACCCTCAACACCAGCATCGCCCAGGCGCGCAAGGTCGAAGGCGTCAGCGTCACCTCCGGCAGCCGCAACAGCTACCCGGTGTACGATGAAAAGGGCCAGCAGATCACCGCCTGGCGCGAGCGCGCCGAGCTGCGCCTGGAAAGCGCCGACTTCAGCGCCCTGTCCAAACTCACCGGCGAGATGCTGCAAAGCCTGAAGATGGGCGGCATGCACTTCAGCATCGCCAACGCCACCCGCAAGACCCACGAGGACGCCCTGCTCAAGGACGCCGTGGCGGCCTTCAAGGCCCGTGCCCAGCTTGCGACTGAAGCGCTGGGCGGCAGCGGCTACAAGCTGGTCAGCCTGAACCTCAACAGCGGCGGCTTCCAGCCACCGATGCCGATGCGCATGGAAGCGATGAAAGGCGCGGCCATGATGGATGCGGCGGTCACCCCGGACATCGAAGCGGGCACCAGCCAGGTCAGCATCAATGCCGACGGCGTGATCGAAGTGCAGATGCCCTGATCCCTGGCACAGCCACAGCCTGGCAAACGCCAGGCTTTCCCGTGCCCCGCACGCCAGGCGCACCCCGCCCGTCTCCCCCCGGTGAACTATGCTGATTGGTTAGCGGCTAGCGGACTATCGAGGGTCACGGGAGCGCCGATATGTCATCCGATCTACTGTTTGCCGATGAGTCTGAAACCGCGCCGCAACCACCGCGCTTGCCGCCCTGGGACGTGCTGATAGTCGACGATGAGCCGGCGGTGCACAAGGTGACCCAACTGGTGATGAACGGCTTCGAGTTCGCCGGGCGCCAGCTGGCCTTTCTCAATGCCTACAGCGCCGCCGAGGCGCGTGAATTATTGAGCAACCATCGGGATATCGCCCTGGTGCTGCTCGATGTGGTCATGGAAACCGAGCATGCCGGGCTGGAGCTGGCGCGCTGGATCCGCGAAGAGCTGGGCAACCCCAATGTCCGCATAGTGCTGCGCACCGGCCAGCCGGGCCAGGCCCCGGAAGATCAGGTGATCAAGGCCTACGACATCAATGATTACAAGGAAAAGACCGAGCTCACCCGCAGCAAGCTGATTTCGGTGTTTTACGCCGCCCTGCGCGCCTACCGCGACCTCAGGCACCTGGAGCTGGCGCGCCAGGGCCTGCGCCGAACCATCAGTGCGATCTCGGCGATCTACGACTCACAGAATCTGCGCGCCTTCGCCTCCGCGCTGCTGGAGCAGCTCAACCAGCTGCTCAACTTCAACGGCGAAGGCCTCTGCCTCAGTCGCCTGGCGGCCTACACCGCCTGCTCCAGTGAAGGCCAAATGAAAGTGCTGGCGGCCACCCAGGCCTACTCGCGACTGCATCTGGACGCCGACCTGGGGGAACTGCCGGGCAACGTACAGCAGGCCTTGCAGCGCGCCCTGGAGGAAAAGCGCCACCACTTCGGCGAGCAGCATCTGGCCTGCTACTACTGCAGCAAAAGCGGCAGCGAAACGGTGGTGTATATGTCGTTCGCCGAGCGCATCGAGGAGGAGGCCCTCGACCTGCTGCAGCTGTTTACCGCCAATGTGGCCAGCGCCTACGAGGGCCTGTTGCTGCGCGACGATCAGGATGCGACCCAGCTCGCCACCATCCATATCCTCGGCGAGGCCGTGGAAAGCCGCACCACGGTAACCGGCGCGCATGTCAAACGGGTCGGCGAAATTGCCGCCCTGCTCGGCACCGCCCTGGCCTTGCCCGAGCGCGAGGTGGCCGACCTGCGCCTGGCCGCGCCCCTGCATGACATCGGCAAGATCGGCATCCCCGCGGCGCTGCTAAACAAGCCGGGCAAGCTCGATGCCGAGGAGTGGGCGCTTATGCAGCAGCACGCCCGGCTCGGTTATGAACTGCTCGGCACCTCGGATAAACGGGTGCTGCGCCTGGCCGCGGTGATCGCCCACGAACACCACGAACGCTGGGACGGCAGCGGCTACCCACGGCAGCTGGCGGCGCAACAGATTCATCTCGCCGGGCGTATTACCGCCCTGGCCGAGGTGCTCGATACGCTGCTCAGCACGCGCTGCTACAAAGCCGCCTGGTCCCTGGAACAGGCCCTGGAGTATGTCGCCGAGCAGCGCGGCGGCCACTTCGACCCGCAACTGGTCGACCTGCTGTTGCAGCGTCTGGAGCCGTTGCGGGACATCTACCGGCGCTTTCCCGAGCCTTAGTGGAGGCAATATGGCCGACCAACAGCAACTCTTCGACGAGATCGACCGCCGCACCCTGGCGGAGGTGGCACTACGGCATATCACCGACACCACCTCGCGGGCGCGCGGCGAAGACTTCTTCCGCGTACTGGTACGCGACATGGCCGCGGCGCTGGAAGTCTTCTATGTGATAGCCGGGCGCCTGGTCCACGACGAACAGGGCCAGGAGTGCAACCAGACCCTGGCCGTGTGGGCCGGCGAAGACTACCTGCCGAATATGCGCTATAGCCTGGAGCACACGCCCTGCAGCAATGTGGCCGACCAAAGCATGTGCTTCCACCCGTGCAATATCTGCGAGGAATATCCACTCGATACCCTGCTGCAGGATATGCAGGCCGAGAGCTATATCGGCATGCCGATGATCGATACCCAGGGCAAGACCCTGGGCATTCTGGTGGCGCTGGACAAGCGCCCGATCGACGAAAACAAACGCCTGCTGGGCCTGTCACTGCTGTCGATCTTCGCCGCCCGCTGCGCCGCCGAGCTGCAGCACCAGGATCGCGAAGAAGCCCTGGAACGCATAGTCGAAGAACGCACCCAGGTCTTGCGTCAGGCGCAGAGCAAACTGATCGAGCAGGAGAAGATGGCCGCCCTCGGCGCCCTGGTGGCCGGGGTGGCCCATGAGGTGAACACCCCCATCGGCGTCGCGGTTACCGCGGCCTCAGGCCTGCGCGAGTTCGCCGCGGCCCTGCAGGAGAAACTCGCGGGCGGCGCGGTAAAACGCTCCGAGCTGCAGGATTTGGTCAGCCACCTGCAACTGGGCGCCGGCCTGGTCGAGGACAATCTGCATCGCGCCGCCAACCTGATCGGCAACTTCAAGCAGCTGGCCGTGGATCAGAGCAACCTGCAGATCAGCGACTTCGATCTGGCCGACTATATCGCCAGCATCTTTACCGCCCACGGCCCCGAGCTGAAAAAGGCCGGGGTTGCCTACAGCCTTGAACTGCCAGCGGCCATTCGCGTGCACCTGCCAGCCGGCAAGATCGCCCAGCTGCTCTCCAACCTGATCATGAACAGCCTGATCCACGGCTTTGCCGACTGCGCGAGGGGCACTATCAGCGTCAGTGGCCAGCTCCAGGGCAATCAGGTGCATCTGCGCTTTGCCGACGATGGCCGTGGCGCCCCGGCCGAGGTGCGGGCGCGCATGTTCGAACCCTTCTTCACCACCCGCCGCGGTCAGGGCGGTTCCGGCCTGGGCATGCATATCGCCTACAACATAGTCACCAGCCTGGGCGGCGAAATCGGCCTGGCCGACAGCGAGCGTGGCCTGACGATTAGCATTCGCCTGCCATTGCGGCTGGAGACTTAACGGCCGAAAAACTGATAGAACTCGCGCAGCTCCGCCTGGGTATCGCTGACGCTGACCGGGGTGAAGCGCAGCTCGTGGTAGGCCGGGCATTGCGCCAGACGACACAGATCCAGCGGGTGCAGCCAGCCGAGCAGAGGGTAGCCGCCCATGGTCTGGTGGTCGGCCTGCAGGATGATCGGCTGGCCATCCGGCGGCACCTGGATGGCGCCGCGACTGACACCCAGCGACCATTGCCGCGCGGGCACCTGCAAGGCTTCACCGAGCAGGCGCGCGCCCATGCGGTCGGAGTGCGGGCTGAGCTGCCAGGGCTGGGCGAAGAAGCCCTGCAGCTGGTCCTCGTCGAAGCTGGCCGCATCGCCGCCGGTAATCACCCGCAGCAGGGGCTTGCAGCCGTAGTCCGGTTGATAGGGCCAGGGCACGCTGGCCTTGAGGCTAAAACTGGCGGAGCCACAGGGCAGCAGATCACCCGCCTGCAGGGGTGCGCCCTCCCCGTCCACACCACCTAGCCCCTCACGCTGTTGGGTGCTGACGCTGCCCAACACCGGCTTGAGGCGAAAGCCGCCGGCCACCGCCAGGTAGGCGCGCTGCCCGCTGCGGGCAAAGCCCAGCTTGAGGCGCTGCCCCGCCCGCAGCGGCAGGCGGGTCCAGCGCGGTTGCGGCTCACCCTGTATAGCGAGCGGCATATCCGCGCCGCACAGCGCCACCCAGGTATCCAACTCGGCCTGCAACTCGAGATCGCCCAGGGCTATTTCCACCAGCGGCGCGTCCCAGGGGTTGTGCAGCAGGCGATTGGCCCAGGCCGCCGCCTGCACATCCAGCGCCCCACCGGGTGACACGCCCAGGTGCTGCCAGCCCTTGCGCCCGCCGTCCTGCACCAGGCTGAGCGGCCCGGGCCTGAGCACCCGCAGGCCCTTCACAGGCGGCCTCCTTCGACGACAAAACTGCGCTCGTCGATCACCCGAAAGCGCACCCGATCCCCCAGAGCCAGGGGGCACGGTGGCTCGCGGGTGGCGTCGAACAAGGGCCAGGGGCAACGCCCCAGCAGGTGCCAACCGCCCGGCGAGCTGCGCGGGTAGATCGCCGTCTGCCGCTCGGCAATCGCCAGGCTGCCGGCCGGCACGCTCAGGCGCGGGGTGGCGCGACGCGGCAGGGCCAGGCGCGGGTGCAACTCGCCCAGGTAGGCAAAGCCCGGGGCGAAGCCGATGGCGCCGACCCGGTAGTCGCCGGCCGCGTGCAGCTCGATCACCTGGGCGATGCTGAGCTGGCACTGGCGTGCGACCTCAACCAGATCCTCGCCGCAATAGCAGATGGGAATTTCATGCAGGCGCCCCGACACTTCGCTGAAGGGCTCGTCGATCCAGCGTTCCAGCAAGGGGGTCAAGCGCGAGGCCAGGGCCAGGTGATCGGTCAGCTCAAGGTCATAGTGCAGCAGCAGGCTGGTCCAGCCCGGCACCAGATCGGTGAGCAGCGGCCCGAGGTCATCGCGGATGCGCTCGGCCAGCAAGGCGATACGCTGCGGCAGATGACCGTCGGGATGCTCGGCCAGCACCAGCAGCAGGGCCTCGGCACCGGCCGGTTCGAGGCGGATCATCGGGCGCCCGGTGCTTCGGCGCGGCGCCCCTGCTTACGCTGGCTGGCGCCACTCATTGCAGCGTATCCAGCATGGCGCGCAAACGCCGCAGCACGGCCAGCGCCTCGGCGTTGTCGCCATGCACGCAGAGGCTGTCGGCGCGCAGTTGCAAGGGCTTGCCGTCGATATCGGCAAAAGGCTCGCCCTGGGCAATCGCCAGGGCCTGGCTGAGGATGCGTTCAGGCTCGTGATGCACCGCGCCACTCAGGCGCCGCGGCACCAACTGGCCGTCGGACTGATAGGCGCGGTCGGCGAAGGCCTCGAACATCAGCGGCACATCGGCCTCATCGGCCAGTTGCAGCTCGCGGCTGTTATCGGCCAGGGCCAGCACCATCAGCGGCAAGCCCTTGCGATACAGGGAGCAGGCCTCCAGCACCGCGGCCAGCAGGGCATCGTCGCGTACCAGATCGTTGTATAGCGCGCCATGGGGTTTGACATAGGCCAACTGGGTGCCGGCGGCGCGGCAGAAGGCATCCAGGGCGCCGAGCTGATAGAGCACCAGGGCGGTGACCTCCTCCGGCGAGCAGGCCAGATGGCGGCGACCGAAGCCGAGCAGATCGGGATAGGCCGGATGAGCGCCGATGCTCACCCCATGCTGCACCGCCAGGGCGACGGTGCGCTGCATGGTCAGGGGATCGGCGGCGTGGAAGCCACAGGCCAGGTTGGCTTGATCGATCAGCGGCATGGCATGGGCATCATCGCCCATGCTCCAGACGCCAAAGCTCTCGCCCATATCGCAGTTCAGGAGAATTCTGTTCATCTGCGAAGCTTAGAGCGGCTTACAGATGGTGCAAAGGGGCAGCCAGGATTAGCGACCGGTAATGCAGACTGCCCCCGCCAGATTCGCTCGCCAGGAGCGCCCCCTTACTGCAAGGCGGGGACGAGATACTCCCGGCCAGCCCCCGGCAGCCGGGACACGGCCAACTGCTGATCGTCCAGACCGCGACTGTCACCCAGGCGTTGGCGGGCCACACCGCGCCCATAGAGGGCACGCATATTGGCCGAGTTCGCCGCCAGCGCGGCCTGGAAATCCGCCAAGGCGTCCTGATTGCGCTGCAGCGCCAGGTGCGCCTGGCCCCGCGCGACCAGCGCATTGCCCGGCTTGCCGGGTTGCGCCAGTGCCTTGCGGCAATCACTCAAGTCCGTGCTGGTTGGCGCGGCCACAAGCCGAGCGACGCAGCGTGCGCCGAGAAAACGCGGATTGTTCGGCTGCCGCGCCACGGCGCGATCAAGATCGGCCAGCGCCTGCTGCGGCTGGCCCTGGATCAGCAGGAGCTGCCCACGATCGAAGCTGGCCCAGGCATGCTGCGGATCCAGGGCCAAGGCCTGATCGAGCAGCTTGCGCGCGGCATGGGTGCGCCCCTGTTCGGCCAGT
>DASUOY010000205.1:0-2386 GCA_036276395.1 Pseudomonas sp. | reverse complement strand
CTGGATGCGCGCTCGCTGGCCGAGTGGATCATTGCCGACAACCTGCCAGTACGCCTGCAGATGCAGCTGCATAAAATTCTCTGGAATGACGAGCCGGGACACTGATATGAGCGATAAAAAAGCGGTAATTCTTCTTTCCGGTGGTTTGGATTCGGCCACTGTGGTGGCGCTGGCCAAGGCAGGCGGCTACAGCTGCTACAGCATGAGTTTCGATTACGGCCAGCGCCACCGTTCCGAGTTGCAGGCGGCCGAACAGGTGGCGTGGCAGCTGGGGGTGGTCGAGCACAAGGTGATCGGCCTCAACCTCAATGGCATGGGCGGTTCGGCGCTGACCGACAGCAGTATCGATGTGCCGGAAAGCCCGAGCGAAGGCATCCCGGTGACCTACGTGCCGGCGCGCAATACCGTGTTTCTTTCCCTGGCCTTGGGTTGGGCGGAGGTGCTGGGTGCGCGGGATATCTTTATCGGCGTGAACGCGGTGGACTATTCCGGTTACCCGGATTGTCGCCCCGAATTTGTCGAAGCCTTCGAGCGCATGGCCAATCTGGCCACCAAGGCGGGGGTGGAAGGGCAGGGCTTTCGCATTCAGGCGCCACTGCAGAATATGAGCAAGGCCGAGATCGTTCAGGCCGGCATGCGCCATGGTGTGGACTATGCTCTGACGGTGTCGTGCTACCAGGCTGATGATCAGGGCCGCGCCTGCGGAAAATGCGACAGCTGCCGTCTGCGTGCCGATGGTTTTGCTGCCGCCGGGCTGGTAGATCCCACTCGTTATTTCTAAAAAGTTTTCGCGAAGTGTTGAATTTCTGAATTAAATCAGTATCATGCGCATCGCGTTGGGTCGTTAGCTCAGTTGGTAGAGCAGTTGGCTTTTAACCAATTGGTCGTAGGTTCGAATCCTACACGACCCACCATATTTCCTTCCTCGGAAGGTCAAGAAGCCTGAAAGTTCTGATTAAAGGAATTTTCGGGCTTTTTTGTACCTGTCACTTTTACCACTTGCGCGTGGTTGCAACCTGCCTGCTCCAGCGCTATCCAGGCGGGTATACTCGCTGCACTGAAAGCATATTCAGAGCCTGATGATATGACCCAGATTTCCGAACGCCTGCTCGTGCAAGCCCATCTCGATGCCAAGCAGCCCAAGCCGCTGACGCCCGAGCAGGAAGCTTTTTACCGGGCTGAAATTGCCGCCGAGCTGAAAAAGCAGAACGCCGTGCTGGTGGCGCATTATTACTGTGACCCGGTGCTGCAGGCCCTGGCCGAAGAAACCGGTGGTTGCGTCTCCGACTCCCTGGAAATGGCCCGTTTCGGCAATGCCCACCCCGCGCAGACCGTGCTGGTGGCTGGGGTCAAATTTATGGGCGAGACGGCGAAGATCCTCAACCCGGAAAAGCGCGTGCTGATGCCGACGCTGGAGGCGACCTGCTCGCTCGATCTGGGTTGCCCGGTGGAGGAGTTCTCGGCGTTTTGCGATCAGCATCCGCAGCGCACCGTGGTGGTGTATGCCAATACCTCGGCGGCGGTGAAGGCGCGGGCCGATTGGGTGGTGACCTCCAGTTGTGCGGTGGAAATAGTCGAGCACCTGATGGATAACGGCGAAAGCATTATCTGGGCGCCGGACCAGCACCTGGGCCGTTATATCCAGAACAAGACCGGGGCCGACATGCTGCTGTGGGACGGTGCCTGCATCGTTCACGAAGAATTCAAGGCCAAGCAGCTGCAGGACATGAAGGCGCTGTATCCGGATGCGGCCGTTCTGGTGCACCCCGAGTCGCCGACGGCGGTGATCGAACTGGCCGATGCGGTGGGTTCCACCAGTCAGCTGATTGCCGCTGCCCAGCGCCTGCCGAACAAGACCTTTATCGTCGCCACCGACGCCGGCATCTTCTACAAGATGCAGCAGCTGTGCCCGGACAAGGAGTTTGTCGCCGCCCCAACTGCCGGCAATGGCGCGGCTTGCCGCAGCTGTGCCCATTGCCCGTGGATGGCGATGAACACCCTGGAGCGTACGCTCAACTGCCTGCGTGATGGCAGCAACGAGATCTTTGTCGACCCTGCGCTGATTCCCAAGGCGATCAAGCCGCTCAAGCGCATGCTCGACTTTACCCAGGCCGCGCGACTCAAGCTAAGCGGCAACGCTTAGCAGGCAGTAACCCAGAAAAAAGCCCGGATTGATCCGGGCTTTGCGTTTCTGCTGGGCTAACGCAGCATCTGCTCGATGATGCGTTGGTCATCCATCAGCTCGCGCTGCCTGGCGTCGATGCGCGAGGCCAGTTGGAAGTTGTTGCTGGCGCGGCGCTTGGCGAAGTCGAGTTGCTCGAGGGCCTGCCCATAGTCGCCAACCAGGGCGAAGAATTCGGCGCGGGCCTGGTGCAGGCCGATGGTG
>DASUOY010000204.1:0-2732 GCA_036276395.1 Pseudomonas sp. | reverse complement strand
CCAGGTACCTGGATATGGGCGTGGAGCCTGAGGTGCTGCACCGGATTGCCAATATCGCAGCGGGCGGCCTGGACTCCTTGCCGCACTGCGGTGCGGTGATTGCCATGCTGATGATCATGGGCTTGACCCATAAGCAGGCGTACAAGGACATCTTCGTGGTGACTGTGCTGATTCCGGTGGTTGCCGTGCTGAGTTGTATTGCTGTTCTGAGCCTGCTCTAAGCCATTGATTCGCGTGGCCGATCCTGTTTAGGCCTGATAAGCTCAGGGACTATTGCCAATAGGCTGTGGTTGAGAGACGTATCGAGGCCGTCAGGCACGGGTTAGCGCTAGCAGAGGAGATGTAATGAGCGAGTTGTTGTCCATTCACCATGACCTGCCGGGTCATCAATTCGAGACCACAGTGGATGGTGATCGCGCCTACCTGGCCTATATGGACTTGGGTAAGCAGACCTTGGACATTTACCGCACCTTTGTGCCGAACTCACTGCGCGGTCGCGGCATCGCCGCCGCCCTGACCGAGCATGCCCTGCAATATGCCGAGCGCCTGGGCTATACGGTGATCCCTTCGTGCTCCTATGTGGAGCGTTATATGGCGCGGCGCCAGCGGCAGACCAGCATCAGCTAAGCTTGCCCGCGCCAGCCCGTAGGGTGGCCGCCAGGGGTGGTAGGCCATAAAAAATGCCAGTCATCTTGACTGGCATTTTTTTGTGCCCTGGCAACAGATTTAGGCTTTGCTTATCAGGTTGCCGGCGTGCAGGCCGCATTCCTTCTGCGTGGCTTCCTCCCACCACCAGCGGCCTTCGCGCTCATGCTGGTTGGGCAGCACGGGGCGGGTGCAGGGCTCGCAGCCGATGCTGATAAAACCGCGCTCATGCAGGCTGTTGTAGGGGATTTCCAGCATGCGGATATAGGCCCAGATGTCTTCGCTGCTCATCTGTGCCAGGGGGTTGAACTTGTATAGCGGCCGTTCGGCGCTGGAGAAGGCCCCGTCGATTTCCACCACGGCGACCTGGCTGCGGGTGCCCGGGCTCTGGTCGCGGCGCTGGCCGGTGGCCCAGGCCTTGACCGTGGATAGCTTGCGCCGCAGTGGCGCGGTCTTGCGGATGCCGCAGCATTCGCCGTGGCCGTCCTTGTAGAAACTGAACAGGCCTTTTTCTTTGACCAGGGCTTCGAGTGAGCTGGCCTCCGGGGATAGCACTTCGATGGCGATGCCATAGTGCTCGCGCACCTGGTCGATAAAGCGGTAGGTCTCAGGGTGCAGGCGGCCGGTGTCCAGGCTGAACACCTTGACGTTCTTGTTCAGTTTCCAGGCCATGTCCACCAGCACCACATCTTCGGCGCCGCTGAAGGAAATCCACAGCTCATCGCCGAAATGCTCGAAGGCGAGTTTGAGAATGTCCTGGGGCGACTTGTTGGCGTAAGTCGCCGCCAGTTCGGCTGCATCGAAGGGCTGGCTCATCGGGCTGAATTCCTAGTTATGGCGACGTCGGGCGTCTTGTGGGGCGATGGTAGCAAAAGCAGGTTATACGGCTAAATATCCAAGTGCCGTAGTTGACCTGCATTTTGGGTATAAGCGTTGCGTTGCGCAGCCTGGGGCGAGTCGCTAGAGTGCCGCCTTCTTTATAAATCCAAGCTAGGAGTGTCCTGTGGAAATCGCTTGTCTCGACCTGGAAGGCGTGTTGGTTCCGGAAATCTGGATCGCCTTCGCGGAAAAAACTGGCATCGAATCGCTGAAAGCGACCACCCGGGACATTCCGGACTACGACGTGCTGATGCAGCAGCGCCTGCGCATTCTCGATGAGCACGGCCTGAAGCTGCGCGATATCCAGGAAGTGATCGCCACCTTGAAGCCCCTGAAGGGCGCGGTGGAGTTCGTCGACTGGCTGCGCGAGCGCTTTCAGGTCGTGATCCTGTCTGACACCTTCTACGAATTCTCCCAGCCGCTGATGCGCCAACTGGGCTTCCCGGCGCTGCTGTGCCACAAGCTGATCACCGACGAAACCGACCGCGTGGTCGGCTACCAACTGCGCCAGAAAGACCCCAAGCGCCAGTCGGTGATCGCTTTCAAGAGCCTGTACTACCGCGTGATCGCCGCCGGCGACTCGTATAACGACACCACCATGCTCAGCGAGGCCCATGCCGGCATCCTGTTCCATGCGCCGGAAAACGTGATCCGCGAGTTCCCGCAGTTCCCCGCGGTGCACACCTATGAGGACCTCAAGCGCGAGTTCCTCAAGGCGTCCAATCGCCCGCTAAGCCTGTAAGCCTTAGCCTGGAACGAAAACCGCAAGCCATTGGCTTGCGGTTTTTTTATGCCTGCTGTTCGGCGCGGTAGGCCGAGGGTGGCTGGTTCTCCCAGCGCTTGAAGGCACGGCGAAAGTTGGCCATATCGCTGTAGCCCAGGCTGTAGGCGATTTCTTCCACTGTCATATGGCCGCTCTTCAGGTGCTCCAGGGCCAGGGTGTGGCGGACCTCTTCGAGGATATGCTTGAACGAGGTGCCTTCGGCCAGCAGGCGCCGGTGCAGGGTGCGTGGCGTCAGGTGGAAGAGGCGGGCGGTGAGGTTGAGCGAGGGAAAGCCGTTCTGTTTTTCCAGCATGATGCGCCGCACGCGGGCGCCGATGGATTGCTCGGCGCTGAGTTTGGCCAGTTCACGCTGGAGTATCTGTTCGGCATCGCGAAAGCTGGCGGCATCGGCCATCTTCAGGGGCTGGTCGATGGCCTCGGGCGG
>DASUOY010000203.1:0-9879 GCA_036276395.1 Pseudomonas sp. | reverse complement strand
TGGTCGGCGACTTTCTCGCCTGGCGCATGTTCCAGCAGGCCCGCGCGGCCCTGGTGACCGGCGGCGAACTATGGATAGTCGGCAACCGCCACCTGGGCTACCACGCCAAGCTTAAACGCCTGTTTCGCGGAGTCGAACAGGTGGCGGCCACGCCTAAGTTTGTGGTGCTTAAGGCGATCAAATAAGCCAGCACGGCGCTAATCCGTAGGATGGGTTGAGCGCAGCGATACCCATCAATTAAAGGCTATGCGCATTGGTGGGTTACGCCGCTACGCGGCTAACCCACCCTACGGCGTGCCCATCCCCGCCGCCTGCATAAACAGGCGCAACAGATAGGACACCGCGCCCAGGGCCAGCACGCTGCCGGCCCAGATGGCTACCAGCCAGCCGAGGCGTTGCCACAACGGCTTTTTCTCGCCTGAATCGGCCATAGTGCGCACCTCAGTGGTAGCCATCTTCTTCCCGCACCTTGCCGCGGAATACGTAGTAGCTCCAGGCTGTGTACATCAGGATAAAGGGGATGATAAACAGCGCGCCGACCAGGATAAAACCCTGGCTCTGCGGCGGCGCGGCGGCGTCCCAGATGCTGATGGACGGCGGGATGATATGTGGCCACAGGCTGATGCCCAAGCCACTGTAGCCGAGGAAGATCAGCGTCAGGGTGAGCAGGAACGGCGAGTAGTTGGCGTTGCGCGCCACCGCCCGCAGCAGCGCCCAGGTGCACAGCAGCACCAGCAGCGGCACCGGCATAAACCAGAAGATATTCGGCAGGCTAAACCAGCGCTCGGCGATCTCGGCATGGGCCAGGGGCGTCCACAGGCTGACGATGGCGGTCACCCCGAGCAGCACGAACACCAGCGGCCGCGCCATATCGTGCATCTGCAGCTGCAGGCGGCCTTCGGTCTTCATGATCAGCCAGGTGCAGCCGAGCAGCGCGTAGGCGGCGATCAGCGCCAGGCCGCAGAACAGCGAGAAGGGCGTCAGCCAGTCCAGGGCGCCACCGACATAGACCCTGTCGACCACCTTGAAGCCGTCGATATAGGCCCCCAGCGCCACGCCCTGGAAGAAGGTCGCGGTCAGCGAGCCGCCGATAAAGGCCTTGTCCCAGATATGCCGCTTGCTGGCCTTGGCCTTGAAGCGGAACTCGAAGGCCACGCCGCGAAAGATCAGCCCCAGCAGCATAAAGATCAGCGGCAGGTACAAGGCGCTCAGCACCACCGCATAGGCCAGCGGGAAGGCGCCGAACAGCGCCGCGCCGCCCAGCACTAACCAGGTTTCGTTGCCGTCCCACACCGGCGCCACGGTGTTCATCATCACATCGCGCTCCCCCGCGCTTTTGACGAAGGGGAAGAGGATGCCGATGCCCAGATCGAAGCCATCCATCACCACATACATCATCACCCCGAAGGCAATGATCACGGCCCAGATCAGCGAAAGATCGATGCCCATATTCAATTCCTCTGCGTCTGCGAATCGCTGGCGCCTGCATCCAGGCCGTCTTCATCCAAACCATCCGCGGCCGCCGACAGCGGACGCGATGGCGTGCGCTGGTGCCCCGGGCCGCCCTCCAGGGTTTCCTTGCCCTCGTCGGTGATCGGGCCCTTGCGCACCAGGCGCAGCATGTAACCGATACCCACGCCGAACAGGGCGAAATACACCACCACGAACAGCGCCAGGGTCAGGCTCATCTGCGCGAAACCGTGCCCCGAGGAGGCATCGGCGGTGCGCATCAGGCCGTGGATAATCCACGGCTGACGGCCGATTTCGGTGGTGTACCAGCCGGCGAGTATGGCGATAAGCCCCGAGGGTCCCATCCACACCGCCAGGTGCAGGAACGCGCGGTTCTCGAACAGCCGGCCACGCAGGCGCAGCCACAGGCCCCAGAGGCCGGTGAGGATCATCAGCATGCCGAGCGCGACCATCACCCGGAAGGTCCAGAACACCACGGTGGAGTTGGGCCGATCCTCCTTGGCGAACTCCTTCAGTGCCGGCACCTGCTTATCCAGGCTGTGGGTCAGGATCAGGCTGCCCAGCGCCGGGATCTCCAGCTTGAAGCGGGTCTGCTCGGCCTCCATATCCGGCCAGCCGAAGAGGATCAGCGGGGTCGGCTCGCCACTGCTGTTGTCCCAGTGGCCCTCCATCGCGGCGATCTTCGCCGGCTGGTATTTCAATGTGTTGAGGCCGTGCAGGTCACCGATAAAGGCCTGCACCGGCGCCACCAGCAGGGCCATCCACATGGCCATCGAGAGCATCTTGCGCAGCGCCGGGTTGTCGCGGCCGCGCAGCAGGTGCCAGGCCGCCGAGGCGCCGACGAAGAAAGCGGTGGCGAGAAAGGCGGCGGTGGCCATATGGGCCAGGCGATAGGGGAAGGACGGGTTGAACACCACCGCCAGCCAGTCCACTGGGATCACCCGGCCATCGACTATCTCGAAGCCCTGGGGGGTGTGCATCCAGCTGTTGGAGGCGAGTATCCAGAAGGTCGAGATCAGCGTGCCGATCGCCACCATCAGCGTGGAGAAGAAGTGCAGGCCAGGCCCCACGCGGTGCCAGCCGAACAGCATAACGCCGAGAAAACCCGCCTCGAGGAAGAAGGCGGTGAGTACCTCATAGGTCAGCAAGGGACCGGTAACCGCCCCGGCGAAGTCGGAGAAGGCGCTCCAGTTGGTGCCGAACTGGTAGGCCATGACCAGGCCGGAAACCACGCCCATGCCGAAGTTGACTGCGAATATCTTCGCCCAGAAGTGGTAGAGGTCGCGGTACACCGACTCTCCGCTGCGCAGCCACAGGCCTTCCAGCACGGCCAGGTAGCTGGCCAGGCCGATGGTGATGGCCGGGAAAATGATGTGGAAGGAGATGGTGAAGCCAAACTGGATTCGGGCCAGGTCTAGGGCCTCTATGCCGAACATACAACATCCTCACTCAGGTAATGGGGCACAGCTTTGCGCACGCTCCCACACGGGGAACGCATCGACGCGATTGTTCTTGTTGGAGGGTGGAGCCAGGTATCGGCCCAAAAGGCCGCCAGACAAGACCAAGGCGGGTCTTGATCTGGATCAATCGACAATTGCAGAGTAGCGCCTGGCAGGCCGTAAACGGCTGTGGTCGATTGTCACGCGACAGGCCGTCGCGGCCTTGGCAGCAATAGAGCGTTGAGTAGGGTGCGCCGTGCGCACCGACGCTGCCCTCGCCCACTGGTGCGCGCGGCGCAGCCTACAAAAGCTGCTGCAGCGCGGCCGGGGTATCCAGGTCCAGCAGCACGCCGGCGTCATCCAGGGTCAGCCCGTGGCAGGCGTCCCCATGGGCCTGCAGCAGCGCCCGCGCGCCCTGATCGCCGCGCAGCTGCGTCAGCTCATCCCAGAACGCCCGGCCAAACAGCACCGGATGGCCGCGCCGGCCCTGGAACAGGGGGAAGACGATACGCTCGGCGTCGGCCTGCTCGCGCAGCAGCCTCAGGCTGGCGGGTTCGATGCCCGGCATATCGGCCAACAGCACGGCGATGGCCGTGGCCGCCTCGTTGCGCAGCGCACGCACCCCGGCCGCCAGGCTGTGGCCCATGCCCAGGTCGGCATCGTGGCAGCGGATGATCGGCGTGTCCGCCGGCAAGCCCAGGGCCGCCAGGTCATCCTCCGGCCGCAGCACCACCCAGACCTCGGCGAACACCTGCCGCGCCCGCTGCAGGCTGGTGGCCAGCAGGCTGCGGCCGTCCGCCAGGCGGGCACAGCGCTTGTCGCTGCCAAAGCGGCTGCCGCGGCCGGCGGCGAGCAGCAGGGCGATAACCCTGGGCCTAGTTGAGTCGCCCAGGCCAGGCGGGTTACAGGCGCTCACGGGCGATACCATTGCGCACCCGCAGGATATCGGCGAGCACCGCCAGGGCGATTTCCGCCGGGGTCTTGCTGCCCAGGTTGAGCCCGATGGGCGCGATAATCCGCGCCAGCGCGGCCTCATCCAGGCCGCCAATCCGGCGCAGGCGCTCGAAGCGCTTGGCGCTGGTGGCCATGGAGCCCATCACGCCGATATAGAAGGCCTGGGTGCGCACCGCCTCGATCATCGCCAGGTCGTCGATGCGCGGATCGTGGGTCAGGGCCACCACGGCGGTGTCGGCGTGGCAGCCGCCGAGGCGGATCACCTCGGACGGCAACTCGCGACGGATCTCCACCCCCGGCAACTCGACGCCCTGCAGCACCTCCTCGCGCGGGTCGCAGAGCAGCACTTCGAAGCCCAGACCCTGGGCGAACTCGGCGCACACCTGGGCCACCGAGGAATAGCCCGCCAACAGCAGGCGCTGGGCCGCGCCCACGCGCAGGCGCAGCAGTTCGCCCTGGCGCTCCACCCGCGGGCCCTGGGCGGTGTCCGTCAGCAGACGGCGCTCACCGCTGGGTAGGGTTATTTCGCGGATCAGCCGGCGCTGGCCGGCCAAGGCGCTTTGCAGCTCGCGCAGATGGGCCTGCACGGCGCAGTCGGCCGCCAGGTTTTCCACCAGCACCTCCAGCACGCCGCCACAGGGCAGGCGAATCTGCGAATGGGGGTCGCTGCCATCGCCGTAGCGCACAAGATGAATCGGTTCGGGGAAGGCGCCGGCGGCCAGGCGTTCGAGGAACTCGTCCTCCACGCAGCCGCCGGACAACGAGCCGACCCACTCGCCGCTCGCCGTGGCCGCCAGCAACGAACCCGGCCCGCGCGGCGCCGAGCCGTAGGTGGCGAGCACCGTGCACAGCCATACGCGCTGGCCGGCCCTGGACCACTCCAGGGCCTGGTGGATCACCCGCATATCGAGGTGCTGCATTTAGGGCTGCATCTCGCCGCGCAGCTCGACCACCCGCGCCAGCGTCAGCTCGTCCTCGATACCGCCCCAGCCCTGGCGCAGGTAGTTGAGCAGGTCGAGCATCTGCTGATCACTCAGCTTGTCGTAAAAGCCGGGCATCGGCTGCATGCGTTCGAAGCCGGTGAACTGCTGCTCCTTGATGCCATCGTCGATCACCCGCAACAGGTTGCGTGCATCACTCAGGCGCAGGGTGGTGTTGCCGTCCATGGCCACGGCCACATGGGGCACGCCCTCACCCACCACGCCATGGCAACCGGCGCACAGGTTGAGGTAATCCTGGTGGCCCTGTTGGGCGCTCGCGCCGAGCTGGTCCTGGGGCACGGCGGCAACCTTGCGCGCCGGCGGCGGCTGGTCGCCGAGCAGGTAGGTGGCCATGGCCTTATGGTCATCCAGCGGCAGGTACTGGGTGCTGTGGTGCAGCACCGGGTACATCTCGTTGAACATCGAACCCTGGGCGCTGATGCCGTGCTTGAGGAAGGTGGCCAGGTCGTCGATGTTCCAGCCGCGCGCGGCGAGGTCGTCCGCCAGCAGGCTGGGGGCCTCGTAACCGAGCAGCACGCCGCCGGTCAGTCGCTGCTCCTGCTGCAAGGCGCCGAGGGCGTTGCGCGGGGTGTGGCACTCGCCGCAGTGGCCGAGCACTTCCACCAGGTACTGGCCACGCTGCCAGGTCTCGCTCTTGCCCTCGGTCGGCTGCAACTGCACGCGGTTCTTGTACAGCATGTTCCAGAAGGCCAGGCCAAAGCGCACATTGAACGGGAAGGCCAGGTCGGTCTGCGGGCTGGGCTTGGCCACCGCCGGCAGGCTCATGATATAGGCGTAGATGGCATCCGAATCCTCCCGCTTGAGCAGGTGGTAGGAGGTATAGGGCATGGCCGGATAGAGCTTGCTGCCGTCCGGCTTCTCGCCCTGGGTCACCGCGCGGTAGAAGTCATCGGCCGTGTAGTTGCCGATGCCGTGCTGCTTGTCCGGGGTGATATTGGTGCCGTAGATGGTGCCGAACGGCGAATGCAGCGGCAGGCCACCAGCGTAATCGGCGCCGCCCTCGACGCTGTGGCAGGCCACGCAGTCGGCGGCATGGGCCAGGTACTTGCCACGTTCGAGCAGTTTCTCGTCGGCTGCCTGGGCAGCCAGGGGCAGCAGCAGGGCGGCCGCGATCAGGACATTCTTCATGCTTAACCTTCCTTGACCAGGCCGAGCGACTCCACCACATCGCGGGCGGCGCTGTAGTAGCGCACGTAACCGGTGCAACGGCAGATATGCTGGCCCAGGGCGCTTTCGATCTCGCCTTCCAGTTCGCTGCGCTTGACCGGCTGGCGTTGCAGTTTTTCCACCAGCACGGTGGCGGCGTTGACATAGCCCGGGGTGCAGTAGCTGCACTGGAAGGCAAACTGGTCGACGAATTTCTGCTGGATCGGGTTGAGTTCGACCACCTCGCCCTGGGCATTGCGCTTGGCATGGCCCTCGATGGTGCGCACCTGCTTGCCGGCGAAGAAGTGCGCGCCGGTGATGCAGGTGCGGATCTCCTCGCTGCTGCCGTCGGGCTTGTCCAGGATCGCCACGCAGGCGTGGCACACGCCCTGGCCGCAGCCCAGGCGCGAGCCGGTGAGGTTCAGGTACTCGTGGAGAAAGTCGATCATCATCAGGTCGTCGGCCACTTCGATGGGACCAACCGCCTGACCGTTGATGGTCATGCTCAGCGCATGCTTAGCCATGCAGGGCCTCCTTGATACGGGCCGGGGTAAGGGGAAGGTCATGGAAACGCTTGCCGGTGGCGTGGGCCACGGCGTTGACGATGGCGCCGACCACCGGAATCATCACCACCTCGGCGATGCCCTTGGCCGGGTCGCTGGGGGGCAGGGGCGGCCGGATCTCCGCGCTCTGCGACCACACCGCGCAATCCTTGGCGCGCGGCAGCTGGTAACGGTTGAAGTTCCAGGTGCCCTCGCCCGGGCCACCCTCGTAGAGCGGCATCTCTTCCAGCAGGGCATGACCTATGCCCATGGCGATGCCACCCTCCAGCTGGCCGAGCACCAGCTCCTCGACTATCACCCGGCCGCACTCCAGCCAGGAGTGGTGGTTGATCACCCGCGCCGCGCCAGTGCCCTTGTTGACCTTGACCTCGACCAGGGTGGCCACCGGGCTGTAGTAGGTGACCATGGCGTTGTTCAGCTGGGTTTGCGGGTAGTTCACGCTCAGGCGGTCGAGCAGGTGGTAGCCGTGCTGGTTCATCTGCGCGCGCTTCTCGGCGCTCGCGCCGCTGCCGTACTGCACGGCCAGGGCATCCAGCGGCAGGCGCTCGCGGCTGCCATCGATAAGGAACTCGGCCTCGGCCCACTTCCAGCGGTTGAAACCGTGCACGCTGGCCCCGGTGACCCGGCCCAGCTCATGGGCCTTGCGCGCCAGCAGGGCGAAGGGGATCGGCGGCAGGCCATCGGCGCTGAGCTTGCCCTCGACCCAGTGGGCGTTCTCGCGGCGCACCACGTAGGGGCTGGCCAGGCCGCCGAAAATCCCTTCGCTCCAGATATGCATCGCCGCCGGCCACAGCCCGTGGTTGAACAGGATGCGCGCGGCCTCGCGGGTGGCATGGCCCTGGTAGTAGGAGGAGTTGGTCGCCGAAGACGCCGAGGCCAGCTTGCCGACCCAGCGCGGGTTCCGCAGCGCGGCGTCCTGGTCGGCCTGGCTGATCATGTAGGGGTTGCCGCTGGTGGTCAGCGCCAGCTCGGCCCAGTCGGTTTCGCCGGTCTTGATCTCGTCGGCCGGCTGGCCCAGCCAGTCGGCGGCCAGCAAGGCCTGGGAGGTGGCCATGCCGGTGCCCATATCGATGCCGATATGGCGCAGCCTGATCCGCCCCTCGGCGCTGAATTCCAGGCTGGCCATGGGCGCCTCGGAACCGGTGCCAAAGTCCTTCTGGCAGATGGCGAAGCCGACGCCGTAGTAGTTATCCGGGTCTTCGGCCTCGAAGCGCCGCTTGCGCTCGTCACGCTGCTTCCAGATTTCGTGCTGGGCGGCCTTGTCGAGTATCTCGTCGAGGCGCAGGGCCCCGGCCGGGATCGCGCCCTGGGTGTTCTTCATGCCGGACTTGAACACGTTCTTCTTGCGCAGCTCGATGGCATCGATGCCCAGGCGCCCCGCCACCTCGTCCACCATCATCTCGGTGGCCGCCATGGTCTGCAGGGTGCCGAAGCCGCGCATGGAGCCGGCCTCCACCGCCCGCGAATGGTAGGCGGTGGCCGCCAGGTCGCTCTGCGGCAGATAATAGATGGACTGCGCCGCCGTGGCGCCGACCGCCGCCACCGAGGCGCTGTAGTTGGCGCGGCCGCCGCCGTCCACATCCATATGGGCGCGGAAGATCTGGAAGCTGTGGTCCTGCTTGTTCACCGCCAGCTGGTAGTGCATGTCGAAGGGGTGGCGCTTGATCCCACTCTGGAACTGCTCGTAGCGGTCATTGGCCAGGCGCACCGGCACGCCGTCGCCGTACAGGGCGGCAATGGCGGCGTAGAACACGTGGATATTGTTGTCCTTGGAGCCGTACCCCACGGTGTAGCCGGGGTGCATATTCAGCTTGCTGACGGCGAACTTGGACGGCGCGAGCATATGCGCGCACTGCTCGGCCACCTCGAAGGGGCACTGGGTGGCCACCACGAAATGCAGGGTGGCGCTGGCCTTGTCGTACCAGCCGTTGCCGTTGTCGGCTTCCAGGGCCGCCGGCTCGATGGACTGGGTCTTGAAGCGCTGGTCGAACACCAGCCAGCCTTCCGGCGGCGTTTCCAGCTGTTTCTGCATCTGCTCGGCGTGGTACAGGCCCTGCTGGCCGAGGTCGCCGCTGGCCAGGCCTTCGCCCCAGGCCGGCTTGCGGTTGTGGATCAGCGGAAACAGCATGCTGTCCTTAAGGCTGGAGAACTTGTCGGCCTCGAACGGCGTGTCGCCGCCGACCCGCACAAAGCGGAAGCTGCCATAGGGATCGCTCTGGTAGGCCGGCGCCTTGGCGCCATAACGGATCACCTTGGCGTTGAACTTGAGGATGTTCTTGGCCTGGCGGTAACGCTCGAAATCCTTCCAGATCAGCAGCGCCACCGGGTGGCCGATAAACATCGGCACCTGGCCGACCGGCAGCAGCGGGTCGATATCATGCCCGGCGGGAAAGACGATGCCATCGCGCTGCAAGTCGTCCGCGGTAACCAGGCGATCGGGCTGCAGCTCGGCTGGCAGCATGGACAGATCCAGGCCCTGATAAAGCTGATCGGCCAGGGTCGCCTTGAGCAGCAAGGCATGGCCCTGTTGCTGCGGCCAACCGGGCATGTCCTTGGCGCGGATATCGCGGGCGAAGACTTTCGCCCCGCAGGCCTTGGACACCCCGTCGATGCGCCCGCGGGCCTGGCCACCGACGCCGTACCAGGGCTGCGGCGAGGCGGTTACCTGCTGCTCGAACAAGGCGGCGAAGGCACGACTGCCGAGCGGTGCGAAACTGACACCGATACCGGCGATAAGGCTGCCTTGCAGAAAGCTGCGCCGGGAAAAATCACGCTTGGACATAGCCGCTCCTCGGAGTCCGGCTCGCGCCGGCTCGATTTTCTACGCAATAAACGACCCGCCCTCTTGGTCTAGCACAAAGAGGGATAGCTGCTGATGAGCTTGATCGAGGCATATTTGACTTTGAAGTCAGGATTCTACCCGGAACCTCGGCCCAGACAAAGCCCGGGCACGCCGAAAAATCCCCGTAGAGCGCGCTAAGTTGCAGTCCAGCCAGGAGTTTCAGGAAACCAGCATGGCCTCGGCCACCTGTTTGCGCAGGCCTTTGCCGCACAGTTGCTCCACCAGGCACAGGGCAAACTCCAGGGCCGTGCCCGGGCCCTGGCTGGTGATGCAGTTGCCGTCCACCACCACCGCCTGGTCGACAAAGCTGCAGCCGGAGAGGCGGTCGCTAAAGGCCGGGTAGCAGGTCATACGCCGCTGCTTGAGCACGCCGTACTGCTGCAGGGCCACGGCCGGGGCGGCGCAAATGGCGGCGAACAGCTTGCCGGCCTTGGCCTGCTCGCGCACCCGCTCGGCCAGCGGCT
>DASUOY010000202.1:0-2927 GCA_036276395.1 Pseudomonas sp. | reverse complement strand
GTCTCGGCGCGGATCATCGACGACATGCTGGCCGGTATCATCCTGATCGACACCGCCGGCGCCGCCGTGGGCAAGTGCAACGGCCTGACCGTGCTGGAGGTCGGTGACTCGGCCTTCGGCGTACCGGCGCGGATTTCCGCCACGGTTTACCCGGGCGGCAGCGGTATCGTCGATATCGAGCGCGAGGTCAATCTCGGCCAGCCGATCCACTCCAAGGGGGTGATGATCCTCACCGGCTATCTGGGCAGCCGTTACGCCCAGGAATTCCCCCTGGAGATTTCCGCGAGCATCGCCCTGGAGCAGTCCTACGGCTATGTCGATGGCGACAGCGCCTCGCTCGGTGAGGTCTGCACCCTGATCTCGGCCCTGTCGCGCACGCCGCTCAAGCAGTGTTTCGCCATTACCGGCTCGATCAACCAGTTCGGCGAGGTGCAGGCGGTCGGTGGGGTCAACGAGAAGATCGAAGGCTTCTTCCGCCTGTGTGAGGCCCGCGGCCTGACCGGTGAGCAGGGCGCGATCATCCCGCACTCCAACGTCGCCACCCTGATGCTCGATGAGCGGGTGTTGCAGGCGGTGCGTGCCGGGCAGTTCCATATCTACGCGGTGCGCCAGGTCGACGAGGCGCTGAGCCTGTTGGTCGGTGCGGATGCCGGTTCGCCCAATGAGCAGGGCCAGTTCCCGGCCGGTAGCGTCAATGCGCGGGTGGTCGAGCGTTTGCGTGATATCGCCGCCATGGGCATGGAAGAGGAAGAAAAGGAGGAGGCGAAGAAGGACGAGCCTGTTGCAGTGGTCAAGGAGAAGAAGCCGCGGGCGAAAAAGCCGGCAGTTGAGTGACCGCTGCGTGCCGGCAATTCGCCCGGTGGCTGGTCAGTCACTGAGCGAATTGCCCGGCTGGCCAGTGGGCCTGGCTCAGGCCGGCTTTTCCTCGCGCCATCCACAGAGTTATCCACAGCGGGCGGGGATAACTGCCGGCTTCCCTCGGGCGCTTGCTCGGGTGTAGGCTGAAGGCCTGCTCCCGAGAGGGTCGCCGCTATGTCGCGCAGCCTCAACCTCACTCGCCACTGTCTGGGTCTGGATACCCGCATCGAATGCATGGTGCTGCCTTTGGCCGGCGATACCGGCCTCTGGACCCTGATCTGCGCCGCCGGCATGGCGGGTGCGCAACCCTCAGCCATCAAGGCCCAGGGCCCATTCCACGGGCCTCAGGTGGCCGAAGGGGTGCTCGCCGAGATTGCCGAAAGCCTGCTCGGTATGGGTTATGGCGAATGCACGGATGTGCCCATCTGGCGCCTGCATATCCAGGCCGAATTGCGCCGTGTGAACGGCGAACGCGGTCGTCATCTGGGCAATTACCAGTTCCAGCCGGAAAGCTGACCGCAGGGTTGATCAGCTTTTGTCCGGCCCTCTGCAAGGCCGATTTTTGCTGCCTCGCGCGAGTTGATCCGCAAGCTCTGCACAGCTTTATCCACAGCTCGCGGGGATAACCCGCCGGCCTGCTGGCGGCTTTGTCTGCAACACGGCGCTGGGTATACTCGCGGCACTTTCCGAACCCTTGTGAGACCCCATGGAACGCTTTATCGAAAACGCGATGTATGCCTCCCGTTGGTTGCTGGCACCTATCTACTTCGGTTTGTCGCTCGGCTTGTTGGCGCTGGCGCTGAAGTTCTTTCAGGAAATCTTCCATATCATTCCCGGCGTCTTCGCCATGGCCGAGGCCGACCTGATTCTGGTGATCCTGTCCTTGATCGATATGGCCCTGGTCGGTGGCCTGCTGGTGATGGTGATGATCTCCGGCTATGAGAACTTCGTTTCGCAACTGGATATCGACGACGGCAAGGAGAAGCTCAGCTGGTTGGGCAAGATGGACTCCGGTTCGCTGAAGATGAAGGTGGCCGCCTCCATCGTGGCGATTTCCTCGATCCACCTGCTCAAGGTGTTTATGAACGCGGAGAACATCGGCACGGATTACCTGATGTGGTACGTGATTATCCATATGGCCTTTGTGGTATCGGCATTCGCCATGGGCTATCTGGACAAGCTGACCAAACACGATTAACCGCCTGCTCTCGCGTTACCCGCCGCCCGGCCGTTGCAAAACGGACGGGCGGTTTGCGTTTTGCCTTGTGCTTTTCATATGTTGTACAAAAATTGTATTTGTATAGATTTTTGTATGGCTTTGTTCGCCCGAGGTATTCGCCATGAACCTGCAAGACCTGTCGCAGCACGCCCATGCCGGGCATATCGACGCGCTCAACCTGATTTCCATCGAAGGTGGCATCTACCTGCTGGAGGCGCACATGGATGGTCGCGCCCACCCGCTCAGCGATGGCCATGGCAAAACCCTGCACCTGCGCTCGGTCGAGCATGCCCGGGCCCTGCTGCATGATCTGCCGCGCTTGCCCTTCCACCTGGTGCACGCGGTGGTGCATGACGAAATGTGCGGCATGCAGGACGGCACCCAGGACACCCTGCGCGTGCCGATTTCCTTCAACTCTTCCTGGTAACGACCCGATCTATGTCTATTCGCCGGCTTGCTCTGGTGCTGGGTGATCAGCTGTCTTTCGATCTGCCCAGCCTGCAGGCCCTGGACCCGCAGCAGGATGCCGTGCTGCTGGCCGAAGTGGCGGCGGAAACCGCCTACGTACCGCATCATCCGCAAAAGATCGCGCTGATCTTCAGTGCCATGCGCCACTTTGCTGAGGCCCTGTGTGAGCGCGGTTGGCGCGTGTACTACGTCAAGCTGGACGACGCACAGAACAGTGGTTCACTGCCTGGCGAGTTGCAGCGTTGGGCAGCGCAGTTGCAGGCAGCCGAGGTGCATATCACCGAGTGCGGTGAGTGGCGCCTGGAAGACGAGTTGAAACGCTGCGGCCTGCCGATCACCTGGCATGCCGATAGCCGTTTTATCTGCGGTCGCGGCGAGTTCG
>DASUOY010000201.1:0-4677 GCA_036276395.1 Pseudomonas sp. | reverse complement strand
GAGGCCGTGCGCCCCGACGTGATCCTGATCGACACCGAGTCGCCCGGCCGCGACGTGATGGAACAGGTGGTGCTGGTCACCCGCGACCAGCCGCGGCCGATCGTCATGTTCACCGACGAGCACGACCCCAGCGTGATGCGCCAGGCCATCCAGTCCGGGGTCAGCGCCTATATAGTCGAGGGCATCCACGCCCAGCGTCTGCAGCCGATTCTCGACGTGGCCATGGCCCGCTTCGAGAGCGACCAGGCCTTGCGCGCCCAGTTGCAGGCCCGCGATGCCCAGTTGGCCGAGCGCAAGCGCATCGAGCTGGCCAAGGGCCTGCTGATGAAAATGAAGAGCTGCAATGAAGAGGAGGCCTACACCCTGATGCGCCGCCAGGCCATGAGCCGCCAGCAGAAGCTGGCGCAGGTGGCCGAACAGATCATCGCCATGCACGACATGCTCGGCAGCTGACCCCTCCGGGCGGTACGACTGTACCGCCCGCCACCCCCACTGTTATCCCCCGGCATGCTGGCCGCCGCGCACTGTACGGCCATCTGCGACTGACTGTGTATCTGCTGCGCCGCCCGCACAGCGGCTACCGTAGAGGCATCTGCTGCCTGATACGGATCCGCCATGAACCCTGAAGAACGCCAACTGCTGGCCGCGGCCGATAGCCGCGCCCTCGCCTATCTCGATGCCATCCCCGAGCGCCGGGTATTTCCCGATGCGGCAGCCATCGCCGCCCTGGCAGCCTTCGACCACCCATTAGCGGACACCGGCCAGGACGCCGAAGCTGTGCTGCAACAACTGGACGAACTCGGCTCGCCGGCCACAGTGGCCAGCAACGGCCCGCGCTACTTCGGCTTCGTCATAGGCGCCACCCTGCCCGCCGCCGCAGCCGCCGAACGCATGGTGCTGGCCTGGGACCAGTGCGCCTCATCCTTCGATAACTCGCCGGTGGCCGACCACCTGGAGCGCATCGCCGGGCGCTGGGTCTGCCAGGCCCTGGGCTTGCCCCAGGAAAGCGCCGTGGGCTTCGGCACCAGCGCCACCGCCTGTACCCTGGCCTGCCTCTCCGCGGCGCGGCGCCAACTGCTGGCCCGCCAAGGCTGGGACTTCGACAACGATGGCCTGAGTGGCGCCCCGGAAATCCGCGTGGTGCTCTCGCAAACCGCCCATATCACGGTCAAGAAGGCCCTGCGCATCCTGGGCTTTGGCATAAACCGCCTGCACTATGCCCCGGTGGACGAATACGGCCGCATCGATCCCGCACGCCTGCCCGAACTGGACGAGCGCAGCCTGCTGATCCTGCAGGCCGGTGAGGTCAACAGCGGCGAGTTCGATCCGTTCGCCGAACTGATCCCAAAAGCCCGCGCGGCCGGCGCCTGGGTGCATGTCGACGGCGCCTTCGGCCTGTGGGCCAGGGCCTCCTCTTCTGCACACCTGGCCACTGGCGTGGAGTTGGCCGACAGCTGGACGAGCGATGGCCACAAGTGGCTCAACACCCCCTACGACAGCGCCATGGCCATTTGCCGCGACGCCGACGCCCTGGCCGCGGCGATGAACAGCGACGCGGCCTACGCCACGGCGAGCAAGGATGCGCAGAAGAACCTGACCCTGGAATTCTCCCGCCGCGCCCGTGGCATCGCGATCTGGGCCGCCCTGGCCGCATTGGGCCGCGACGGCTTGCGCAGCATGATCGACCGGCATATCCGCCAGGCCGGGCAACTGGCCGAAACGCTGCGCGCTGGCGGCTACCAGGTGCTCAACCGGGTGCGGCTCAACCAGGTGCTGGTGCGCGGCGACAGCGATGCGCAGACCGTCGCCATCCGTGAGGCGGCCCAGGCCAGCGGCGAGGTCTGGTTCGGCCCGACCATGTGGCAAGGGCGCCCGGCCTTTCGCCTGAGCATCAGCTCCTGGCGCAGCACGGATGCCGATATCGCCGCCCTGGCCGAATTGCTGCTACGGCTCAAGCGGCAGCTCTCCTAGGCGGCAAAAAAACCGGCTGCACTGCCCATTTCGCCGGCAACTGCACTGGACAAAGGCGCGGCCCGGCGCTTATCGTCGCCGCCTGGCCAGCGCACTGGCCAACGTCGCTCGGACGGTTCCGGGCGCTTACGTCTCCGAGGAAAACATGGCTGAGCAAGCTAAGCGCCGCTTTGCGCGCATCGATCGTCTGCCCCCCTACGTATTCAATATCACCGCCGAGCTGAAGATGGCCGCCCGCCGCCGTGGCGAGGACATCATCGACTTCAGCATGGGCAACCCGGACGGTGCCACGCCGCCGCATATAGTCGAGAAGCTGGTGCAGGTCGCCCAGCGCGAAGACACCCACGGCTACTCCACCTCCCGCGGCATCCCGCGCCTGCGCCGCGCCATTTCGCGCTGGTACAAAGACCGCTACGACGTCGAGATCGACCCGGAAAGCGAAGCCATAGTCACCATCGGCTCCAAGGAAGGCCTGGCGCACCTGATGCTGGCCACCCTGGATCATGGCGACACCGTGCTGGTGCCCAACCCCAGCTACCCGATCCATATCTACGGCGCGGTGATCGCCGGCGCCCAGGTGCGTTCGGTGCCGCTGATTCCCGGGGTGGACTTCTTCGCCGAGCTGGAACGGGCGATTCGCGAGTCGATCCCCAAGCCGAAGATGATGATTCTCGGCTTCCCCTCCAACCCCACCGCGCAGTGCGTGGAGCTGGACTTCTTCGAGCGCGTGGTGGCCCTGGCCAAGCAGTACGACGTGCTGGTGATCCACGATCTGGCCTACGCCGACATCGTCTATGACGGCTGGAAGGTCCCGTCGATCATGCAGGTGGAAGGCGCCAAGGACATCGCCGTGGAGTTCTTCACCCTGTCCAAGAGCTACAACATGGCCGGCTGGCGCATCGGCTTTATGGTCGGCAACCCGGAGCTGGTCAGCGCCCTGGCGCGGATCAAGAGCTACCACGACTACGGCACCTTTACCCCGCTGCAGGTGGCGGCCATTGCCGCCCTGGAAGGCGACCAGCAGTGCGTGCGCGATATCGCCGAGCAATACCGCCAGCGCCGCAACCTGCTGGTCAAGGGCCTGCATGAACTGGGCTGGATGGTGGAGAACCCCAAGGCCTCCATGTATATCTGGGCGAAGATTCCCGAGCAGTACGCCCATCTCGGCTCCCTGGAGTTCGCCAAGAAGCTGCTGCTGGAGGCCAAGGTCTGCGTCTCCCCGGGCATCGGCTTCGGCGACTACGGCGATGACCATGTGCGCTTTGCCCTGATTGAGAACCAGGACCGTACGCGCCAGGCCATCCGCGGGATCAAGGCGATGTTCCGCGCCGACGGTCTATTGCCCGGCAAGAAGGCCAAGGCCGACAGCGAGTAAGGTCGTAGGATGGGTTAGCGCGCAGCGCGCGCGTAACCCATCTTTTTTAGCGGCACTTAGTCTTATACGCGGTGCGCGCGGCGCACCCTACTCATGTTCAGCCGGAATAATCCAGCACCGTCCACACCCGGCTGAGGCCATCGGCCAGTACGCAACCGCTTTGTCCCAGCTGCCCATTGCTGCTGTGCAGCGCCATCAGGCTGGTCATGCCATCGGCGGCATCCGAGCGCTCGCTCAACCACTGCACGCGCCCGCAATTGGCCGTCTCGATCACGTAGCTGGCCGCCACTGGCGAGTCCTGCCCGGGCTGCTTGATCACATCCACCACGATGCCCTGCTCCTCCACGCGCTTGCCATCAGCCACCAGCACGGCCCAGGCCTGGCTGTTCTCGATCACCAGGTAGGTGCCATTGGCCCTGGGTTGATCGAGCTGCGGTTGCGCGCAACCGGCCAGAAGAGCCAACAGCACAATTGTCATCAGCATCTGTTGCATTGTCAGTGACTCCTCTGCAGTGCCTGTCGCCACTGGCTTTGCAGGCAGTTGGCGGGGGTGATCGAGTGATGGCGGCTAAGGCCTTGGGCTTACTATTATCGAATACTGTTTATTTGTACAGTGTTTTTCGATTAACCTTATTCACCTCATCCGGCCAGTTGCACAGCCCTGCGCATTGGCCGCATCAAGGGGTCAACAGGAGTAGCAAGATGCTCGACGTACTGCAGCTGAAACACTGGGTGAACCGCATGCCCCTGGATAAAGTCCGCACCACTGTCGAGGAGTTGCAGCTCGAAGGCATTGTCACCGAAGGGCGCACGCCCTTTACCCGGGTGCACTTCAATACCTGCTTCGCCGAAATCGAGGCTCTGTTGCAGCGCGCCGGCTACCACAGGCAACTGGATGTGGTCGGCTATCAGGGCCTGGCCTACGCCATGTTCGACCCGGGGCGCTGGCAGGCGGTGGAGGTGCTGCGCTGGCTCAAGGATTTTGTCGAAGAAGCGCAGCTGCGCCCCATCGCCCATTGAGCCTACGACCTACCCGCTCACGCCAATCCCAGTGGCGCGATAAAAGCGAACCAAAAGCGCCCAGGGCCGCTGCGGCATGCACGGCAATGGCCCAATAAGCGCTCGGCCGGCCGCAACAGCGGCGGCAACAGCTTGCCCAGAACACACTGACGCAAGTTTTTATTTGGCTTTACAAAAAACTGCCAAGTAGCTGATTTAAAACGCCTAACCTCTGCAAGTTAAACCTCCTTCGAGCCCCTGACCTGGGGCTTGTTGTGCGTGTATGCACGGGCGCCGCAGAAACCTGGCAAGGCCTTTGCATTTGTCCATGC
>DASUOY010000200.1:0-16959 GCA_036276395.1 Pseudomonas sp. | reverse complement strand
GGTCGCCCACCCCAAGGTCGCCGAGGCCGCGGTGGTTGGCGTGCCCCACGACATCAAGGGCCAGGGCATCTATGTCTACGTCACCCTCAATGGCGGGGAAGAGCCGTCCGAGCAATTGCGCCAGGAGTTGAAGAACTGGGTGCGCAAGGAAATCGGTCCGATTGCCTCACCGGATGTGATTCAGTGGGCCCCGGGCCTGCCGAAAACCCGTTCGGGCAAGATCATGCGCCGCATCCTGCGCAAGATCGCCACCGCCGAATACGATGCACTCGGCGATATCTCCACGTTGGCCGATCCTGGCGTGGTGCTGCACCTTATCGAGACTCACCGCGAGATGCAGGCCGCCTGATTTCCCTCAGGTAACCCGCAGGCAACGCCCCGCCCTGGCCACAAGCCGCGGCGGGGCGTTGTGTTTGGCGAAAGGGAATGTTGGCGTTGGCAGGCCCAGGTAGGGTGCGCCGTGCGCAGCAGAGTCCGGCATCAAGATCGTTGCGCATGGCGCACCCTGGGCCCGTAAACGGAGGGAAATCGACTTTTACGCCTGTTACTTTTCGGTAACGCTGCGCACTTATCTGGGCAGGCTAGAAACGTTTTTGCGCAATTTAGGCGCGCTCAGGCTGTTTCAGTGAGTTCTGATTGTCGCCCTAAGCCTTGTATTTGCTGGGGTGTGCAAAAAGTGGCGCATTAATTGCTCTAATCACTGGTTACCTTTTTATTCTGCTTCTGCATGTTTTGCGGGGGCTGTCAAGACATCCGCTTTGCCCGTCCGGGCCTTTTGTAATTAGTTGTCGCATTGAAGAAATATCGACTTTCTACCTGTCGCTAGAATGCCGCTCACTCGCCGGAGGCCGCTTGTGGTCTGTGTGCCGCGCAGCTTTGCGGCGACTCACTACAATTCATCCAAGGCTGGATGCGTACAGCAGTTGATTGCTCACCCAAGCCATTCCCATTCGAAGGAGTCACAAGATGAAGAAGATTGCACTTCTCGGCGCGCTGGCGCTGTCCATGCTGTCGCCGCTGGTCATGGCTGAAGAGTCCAAGCCGTTGCGCATCGGTATCGAAGCGGCTTACCCACCGTTCGCCTTCAAGACTCCGGAAGGCGCCATCAGCGGTTTCGACTACGACATCGGCCAGGCCCTGTGCGCCGAGATGAAGGTCGAGTGCCAGTGGATCGAGCAGGAATTCGACGGCCTGATCCCGGCGTTGAAAGTGCGCAAGTTCGACGCCGTGCTGTCGTCCATGAGCATCACCGAAGAGCGCCTGAAGTCGGTGGACTTCACCAAGAAGTACTACCACACCCCGGCCAAGCTGGCGATGAAGGCCGGCGTAACCGTCAACGACCCGCTGGTCGACCTCAAGGGCAAGAAGGTCGGCGTGCAGCGCTCCTCCATCTATGACCGCTATGCCAGTGAAGTCTTCGCTCCGGCCGGTATCGAAATCGTGCGCTACAGCTCGCAGAACGAGATCTTCCTCGACCTCAACAGCGGTCGCCTGGATGCCACCCTGGCCGATTCGGTGAATATCGACGACGGTTTCCTCAAGACCGATGCAGGCAAGGGCTTTGCTTTCGCCGGTCCGGACTTCAACGACCAGAAGTACTTCGGCGAAGGTGCTGGTATCGCCGTGCGCAAGGGTGACAAGGAACTGGCCGACAAGATCAGTGCCGCCATCGCCGCCATCCGTGCCAACGGCAAGTACCAGGAAGTGCAGGACAAGTACTTCGACTTCAACGTCTACGGCGACTGATTTTTCTGACTGCGTCGCCTGCATTGAAGGTGGCGCAGGCCGTGGCCTGTTGGCCTGCGCTAGTTTTTCGTGATCACCATCTCCGGTGGTCACCCTTCGGGCCGTCGCGGAGCGACGTCAAAAATTGCTCCCGGTAATTTCTTCGATGTGCTTTCTGGCGCCGCCTGGCGCTTGCATGAGGTAACCAGAGCATGCTCAACGGCTACGGCTCGACCATTCTAGAAGGTGCCTGGCTCACCCTGATTCTGGCGCTGACCTCCATGGCAGTGGCCATTTTCCTCGGCCTGCTGGGCGCGGCCTTCCGCCTCTCGCCGATCAAGTGGCTGGCGCTGCTGGGTGAAACCTACGCCACCGTGATCCGCGGCGTACCCGACCTGGTGTTGATCCTGCTGATCTTCTACGGCGGCCAGGATCTGGTGAACCGCTTGGCGCCGATGTTCGGTTATACCGATTACATCGATATCAACCCCTTTATCGCCGGCGTCTTCACCATGGGCTTTATCTTCGGCGCCTACCTGTCGGAGACCTTTCGCGGCGCCTTTATGGCCATCCCCAAGGGCCAGAGCGAGGCCGGCGCGGCCTATGGCATGAGTGGCGTGCAGGTGTTCTTCCGCATCCTGGTGCCGCAGATGATCCGCTTCGCCATTCCCGGCTTCACCAACAACTGGCTGGTGCTGACCAAGGCCACCGCGCTGATCTCGGTGGTGGGCCTGCAGGACATGATGTTCAAGGCGAAAAGCGCGGCAGACGCTACCCGTGAGCCCTTTACCTTCTACCTGGCAGTCGCGGCGCTCTATCTGGTGCTGACCAGCGTGTCTTTGCTGGCGCTGCGTTTCCTGGAAAAACGTTATTCGGTCGGCACCAAAGCCGCCGATCTGTAAGCAGGGGAACGCTCGATGATTTTTGATTTCTCCGTGATCTGGGACAACCTGCCGCTGTACTTCGGTGGCGTGCTGGTAACCCTGAAGATTCTCCTGATTTCCCTGGCGGCGGGCCTGGCCCTGGCCGTGCCCCTGGGCTTGATGCGGGTCTCCAAGTCGCCTCTGGTGAACTTCCCGGCCTGGCTCTACACCTATGTGATCCGCGGCACGCCAATGCTGGTGCAGCTGTTTTTGATCTACTACGGCCTGGCCCAGTTCGAGTCCGTAAGGGAAAGTTTCCTCTGGCCGTATTTCTCCAGCGCCACCTTCTGCGCCTGCCTGGCGTTTGCCATCAACACCAGCGCCTACTCGGCCGAGATACTCGCCGGCAGCCTTAAGGCCACGCCCTATGGCGAGATCGAGGCGGCCAGAGCCATGGGCATGTCGCGCGTCAAGCTGTACCGCCGCATCCTGCTGCCGTCGGCCCTGCGCCGGGCGCTGCCGCAGTACAGCAACGAAGTGATCATGATGCTGCATACCACGTCGCTGGCCTCGATCGTCACCCTGATCGATATCACCGGCGCGGCGCGCACCGTCAGTTCGCGGTTTTACATGCCCTTCGAGGCCTTTATCACCGCCGGCCTGTTCTACCTGGTGCTGACCTTTATCCTGGTGCGCCTGTTCAAGTTGGCCGAGCGCCGCTGGCTGGCCTATCTGGCCCCACGCAAGGCCTGAGGAGGCACGCATGCAGCGGATCGATCACGTACTGCCATGGGGTTGCCCGGGTACCGAGCGCCGCTTGAGCGTATTCCGCTATGGCAGCGGGCCGTGCAAGGCCTATATCCAGGCGGCCTTGCACGCCGATGAACTGCCAGGCATGCGCGTGGCGGTCGAGCTGAAGAAGCGTTTGCGCGTGCTGGAAGCCCAAGGCCGCCTGACCGGCGTGATCGAGCTGGTGCCGGTGGCCAACCCCATTGGCCTGGGGCAGATGCTGCAGGCCACCACCCAGGGGCGTTTCGAGTTCGCCAGCGGGAAGAACTTCAACCGCGATTTCTTCGCCCTGGCCGAGGCCATAGCGCCAGCGCTGGAAGGCTGCCTGGGCCAGGACGGGCCGAGCAATGTGCGGCTGATCCGCACTGCCATGCTGGCCGCCCTGGAATCCTTGCCCGCGGCCGACTCCGAGTTGCAGGGCCTGCAGCGCCTGCTGCTCAGGCATGCCTGCGATGCCGATGTGGTGCTCGACCTGCACTGCGATTTCGATGCCGTGGTGCACCTCTACATGCTGCCGCAACACTGGCCGCAACTGCGTACGCTGGCGGCGCGCCTGCAGGCTGGGGCGGTGATGACCGTGGAGGACTCCGGTGGCAGTTCCTTCGATGAGAATTGCGCCTTGCCCTGGGTGCACCTGGCGCGGCTGTTCCCCGAGGCCGAGATTCCCCTGGCGTGCCTGGCCGCCACGGTTGAGCTGGGCGGCATGGCCGACACCGGCAAGGCCGAGGCCGAAACCCGCGCCGAGCAGATTCTGGCCTTCCTCGCCGAACAGGGGCTGATTGCCGGTGATTGGCCGGCCGCCAGCGCGCCTGGCTGCGAGGCCACGCCCTTTAGCGGCGCGCAATACGCCTATGCCCCGCATGCCGGGGTGGTGAGTTTTCTGCAACCTGTGGGCGCCCAGGTCAAGCTGGGTGATCCGCTGTTCGAGGTGATCGATCCGCTGGATGATCGCCACAGCATCGTCTGCGCCAGCACCGACGGTGTGCTCTATGCCCGTGAGCGGATGCGCTTTGCCCAGCCCGGTTTGTGGCTGGCCAAGGTCGCCGGTCGTACCCCTATTCGTCAGGGTCGCTTGCTCAGCGACTGATTCAAGAGAGTGGAAACCATGTACAAACTTGAAGTTCAGGATCTGCACAAGCGTTACGGCAGCCACGAAGTGCTCAAGGGCGTGTCCCTGGCCGCCAAGGCTGGCGACGTGATCAGCATCATCGGCTCCAGCGGCTCGGGCAAGAGTACCTTCCTGCGTTGCATCAACATGCTCGAGCAGCCCTATGGCGGCAAGATCCTGCTCAACGGTGAAGAGCTCAAGCTGGTGGCCAACAAGGACGGCGCGCTCAAGGCCGCCGACCCCAAGCAGCTGCAGCGCATGCGCTCGCGTCTGGCCATGGTGTTCCAGCACTTCAACCTGTGGTCGCATATGAGCGCCCTGGAAAACGTCATGGAAGCGCCGGTGCATGTGCTCGGCATGAGCAAGAAGGACGCCCTGGAAAAGGCCGAGCACTACCTGAACAAGGTCGGCGTGGCTCACAGAAAGGATGCCTACCCCGCGCATATGTCCGGTGGTGAGCAGCAGCGCGTGGCCATCGCCCGTGCCCTGGCCATGGAGCCCGAGGTGATGCTGTTCGACGAGCCGACCTCGGCGCTGGACCCGGAGCTGGTCGGCGAGGTGCTCAAGGTCATGCAGGACCTGGCCCAGGAAGGCCGCACCATGGTGGTGGTGACCCACGAAATGGGCTTTGCCCGTGAGGTGTCCAACCAGCTGGTGTTCCTCCACAAAGGTGTGGTGGAAGAGCGCGGCAACCCCCGTGAAGTCTTGGTCAATCCGCAGTCCGAGCGTTTGCAGCAGTTTCTCTCCGGCAGCCTGAAATAATCTGCGGCAACAACTGAGCAAACCGGTGCTATGCCCATAATCGCCAACAGAGCCTAAACTGCCCCCCATGAATGCCCACCGAATTGGCTTCCTGCTTTGGCCCTCGACCAAGCCCCTGACCCTGGCCTTGGCCGAAGAAGCGTTGCGCGTTGCCCAGCGGGTGCATCCCGAGGTGGTCTACGAGCTGCTGTTCCTCCAGGCCGAAACCCCGGAGCAGGGCGCCTGGCAGCTGCCCGGCGAGCCCTGGGCGGGCAAGCTGGAAGGTTGCCAGAAGCTGTTTCTGCTGGCCGACGAGCCGCCTGCGGCGATCTCGCCGGCGTTGTCGTCCGCGCTCAAGCAGCTGGTGCGCAGTGGTTGCGTGATCGGCGGCATTGCCGCCGGGGTCTATCCCCTGGCGCAGCTCGGTTTGCTCGACGGTTACCGCGCCTCGGTGCACTGGCGCTGGCAGGACGACTTTGCCGAGCGCTTCCCCAAGGTGATCGCCACCAGCCATCTGTTTGACTGGGACCGTGATCGCCTGACTGCCTGCGGCGGCCTGGCGGTGCTGGACCTGTTGCTGGCCCTGCTGGCCCGCGACCATGGCGCCGAACTGGCCGGTGCGGTATCCGAGGAACTGGTGGTGGAGCGTATCCGCGAAGGTGGCGAGCGCCAGCGCATTCCGTTGCAGAATCGTCTGGGTTCCAGCCATCCCAAGCTGACCCAGGCCGTGCTGCTGATGGAAGCCAATATCGAAGAGCCGCTGACTACCGATGAAATCGCCCAGCACGTCTGCGTATCGCGGCGTCAGCTGGAGCGTATCTTCAAGCAGTACCTCAACCGCGTGCCCAGCCAATATTACCTGGAACTGCGCCTGAACAAGGCGCGCCAGCTCTTGATGCAAACCAGCAAGTCGATCATCCAGATCGGCCTATCCTGCGGCTTCTCCTCGGGGCCGCATTTCTCCAGCGCCTACCGCAACTTCTTCGGCGCCACGCCGCGGGAAGACCGCAACCAGCGGCGCAGCAACAGTCCTTTCGAGCTGACTCCGGCAGTGGCCGAACGCGCCTAAGCCGCACGTCGTCCGTTGGCGGTTTGCCAAGCAGAACTCGGACTTGTTGCTGTACTCCAACTTAAGCTGGGTTCATTGTTGAATGGTGCCCGTGGCATGAGTAGGAGAACGCATCATGACCAAGAAACTGACTAAAGTGCTGGCGGCCTGCGCCTGTACCTTGCTGCTGGGGGCGCTGAGTGCGCCGCCGGGTAGCCTCTTCGTCGATTCCGCTGAAGCTGCCGGCGGTGGCGGTGGCGGTGGCGGAGGTGGAGGTGGAGGAGGCGGCGGCGGTGCGGGTGGTGGAGGCGGTCGCGGCGGCGATGGCGGTGGCCGCGGTGGTGAGGGTGGCAATGGCAATGGCAATGCTGGTCAGGGTGCCGGGCTTGGTGGCAAGAGCGCGGCCGCAGGTTTGGCCGGGGCCAACGGCAAGGGCCTGGCCAATCGTAGCGATAATCCAGGCAGCGCCACTTCGGCAGCGGCCAAGTCCAAGGACACCACGGGCCTGGCCAAGGCCATGAGTGTGGTGTCGACCACTGCGGCGTCCGTGGCGGCGATGTTGGGCTTGCAGAATGCGCTCGACAAGCAGGCGCTGAACGATGACCCCGATACCGATACCGATACCGATACCGATACCGATACCGATACCGATGAGGGTATCGATACCCCTTGAGTCCCTGGTGCAGGGCCAAGCTCGCCAGGCCAGGCCGCATAACGGCCTGGCCTGCGGGCAAACTAACACTGTGTGGGTTGTGACTTGAGCAGAAGCCTTTTCTCTCTATTGCTCGGCCTCGTTCTGGGCAGCACTGCCCTGATGGTTCAGGCGCAGCCCCTGATTGCCATCGATAACGCCAACCCGCCTTTTATGTACCAGCACGAGGGGCAGCCCAAGGGGCTTTATCCGCTGTTGTTGCAAGCAGTGTTTCAGCGTGCCGGCATAGTCGTGGAAATCCAGGCGATGCCCTGGAAGCGTGCGCTGATGCGAGGCGGCAAGGCCGAGCTGGGCATTGGCGGCATCTATAAAACCGCGCAGCGCCAGGCGGTTTTTGATTACTCCCAGGCCATCTTCGAAGAAAAGCTGATCGTCTATGTGCGCCGAGGCACGACCACCTCGTTCACTGCGCTCAGCGATCTGTATGGCAAGCGCGTCGGGGTGATTCGCGGCTGGAGCTATACCGAGGCCCTCGATAAGGCGATCGATAATGGCCAGATTCACGCCAGTGCAGGCAGCTCGGATGAGGCCAATTTCAGGATGCTGGCCTCGGGCCGCCTGGATGCGCTAATCGCCATCGAGCTGGCCGGACAGCGCATTATCCAGCAGTTGCAGCTGGATCAGGTGCAGGCGTTGCAGCCGGCCTTGAGCATCAACCCGACCTACCTGGTATTTGCCAAACAGGCCAAGCAGCAGGCGCTATTGCAACGCTTTGACCAGAGTCTGGCGGAGATGCGCGCCGACGGCTCCCTGGCCGAGTTGGTGCAGCAGGCCATGGATAGCCAATAGCTGGCCGGCTAAACCTTGTCAGGGTTTGTTGTCGCCGCCGCGCTGTAGCGCGTTTTCTTTGTTGGCCGCTGGCGGTGCGCAATCTGCGGCGGCTTGGCGCAGCAGGCGTTGGCTGGCGCTGATCAGCCAGCAGGCGAGAATAAAGGGCATGGTCAAGGCGGGCAGGCCCAGGGCGCTGAAACCGGGTTGCAGAACCAGGGCCAGGGCGATGCCCAGTAGCGCCAGCCAGTGCCGGCGGTGCAGCTGATTCAAGGCAATCGCTGCCAGTGCTGCGTTGTAGCCATACAATCCCGCCAGGGCGCTGTGCTGCTCCCACCCCAGATAAAGCGCCAGGCCCAGGCCGCCCGCCGAGCCGAGCAGGGCCCACAGGGCGGCGCGGCGATCAGCCAGCAGCAAGCCGATAAACAGGCACAGCCCAGCCAGGGGGTGATCGAGAAATATCACCTGGCCCAGACCGCGTGCGGTGGCGCTCAGGCTGCCCAGCCAATCCAGGGACTGCTGCGCGTTGGCCGCTTCAGGCTGCAATTGCAATTGCAGGGGCGTGGCCAGCCAGAGCAAGAGCCAGCCCAGGGCGACAAAGGGGAAGGTGAAGGCGGGCAGCCAATGGCGCTCGCGCGTGCGCTGCAGCCAGGGGGCGAGCAGCAGGCTGGACAGGCTGGCGCTGGCCATGATCAGCAGCGCCAGCAGCAGCGACCAGTCGAATTTCAGGCTCAGCAGCAAACCCAGCAATACGCCGTTGTAGCCATACAGACCGAGTTCGATATCGGCTTTGGCATAGCCGCTGCGCTGCGCCGTCAGGGTACTGCTCAAACCGCCCAGCAGCGCGCCACCGAGCAACCCCGGCGCGCCAATGGCTATCGCCAGCACTACCAGCAACCCACAGCCGGCATGGGCTTGCAGAAAGATCTGGCTAAAGCCGTTGAGCAAGACGCGAAAGCCTTGCAGGGCGTTGGCAGGCAGCAGTGATGACGTCATACAGACAGACCTGAATAAAAAATTACCGAGAGGCATTTTTAACGCCGCCTAGAGACGGCCCGTAAGCTAATCAGCAATAAAAAATGGCCGGGAGCCATTTTTAACGTCGCGTAGCGACGGCCCGTAGGGTGGCCGCCATGGATGGCAGGCCATAAAAAGAGGCGCCAACTGCCGAAACAGTGGGCGCCTATAAACTGGCAATGCCAGCGTGGTCTGGGCTGCGGGCTCGCCATCAGCGAGCCCGGCGGCTATCAGTGCAAGGTTTCGATGCGCAGGCTGTTGGTGCTGCCCGGCTGGCCGAACGGCTCGCCCGCGGTGATCACCAGGGTATCGCCGGCCTTGGCCAGGCCTTGTGCCTGGGCAATTTCCACGGCGGTGCGGGTAACGTCCTCGACCTTGTGCAGGCGCTCATTGACCACCGAGTAGACGCCCCAGGCCACGCTCAGGCGGCGTGCGGTGTCCAGGCTCGGGGTCAGGCTCAAGATCGGCGCCTTGGGCCGCTCGCGGGAAGCGCGCAGGCTGGATGTGCCGGACTCGGTGTAGTTGACCAGGGCGGCCACCGGCAGAATCGAGGTGATGCGGCGAATGGCGCAGCTGATGGCGTCCGAGGCGGTGGCTTCGGCTTCCGGGCGGCCGACGTCGAGTTGGGCCTGGAAGTCCGGGCCGTTCTCCACCTGGCGGATGATCTTGCTCATCATCTGCACGGCTTCCAGCGGGTAATCACCGGAGGCGGTTTCCGCCGACAGCATTACCGCATCGGTGCCTTCGGCCACGGCATTGGCCACGTCGGTGACTTCGGCGCGGGTCGGAGCCGGGGAGAAACGCATGGATTCGAGCATCTGGGTGGCCACTACCACCGGCTTACCGAGCTGGCGGCAGGTGCGGATGATGTCTTTCTGGATGCGCGGCACGTTTTCCGCCGGCACTTCCACGCACAGATCGCCACGGGCGACCATGATGGCGTCGCACAGGCGGGTGATTTCTTCCAGGTGGGTGACGGCCGAGGGCTTCTCGATCTTGGCCATCAGGAAGGCCTTGCCCTGGATCAGCTCGCGGGCCTCGATAATGTCTTCCGGGCGCTGCACGAACGACAGCGCCACCCAGTCCACACCCAGCTCCAGGCCGAAGGTCAGGTCGCGGCGGTCTTTCTCGGTCAGCGGGCTGAGTTGCAGCACCGCCTCAGGCACGTTGACGCCCTTGCGGTCGGACAGCTCGCCGCCGGCGATGACGCAGGTGTCTATCGCGTCGCTGTGCTTGGCGGTGACCTGCAGGCGCAGGCGACCATCGTCCAGCAGCAGGCTCATGCCCGGTTGCAGCGCTTCGATGATTTCCGGGTGCGGCAGGTTGACCCGCTGGGCGTCGCCCGGGGTGCTGTCCAGATCCAGGCGCAGGCTCTGGCCGCGTTGCAGGTTGACCTTGCCCTCGGCGAAGCGGCCCACGCGCAGCTTCGGCCCTTGCAGGTCCATCAGGATGCCGATCGGGGTCTGCAGCTGCTTCTCGACTTCGCGCACCCAGTTGTAGCGCTGGGCGTGGTCGGCGTGTTCGCCGTGGCTGAAGTTCAGGCGGAACAGGTTGACCCCGGCTTCTACCAGCTGGCGGATGTCGTCGATGGTCTTGATCGCCGGGCCGAGGGTGGCGAGGATTTTTACTTTCTTGTTCGGGATCATGTTGGGCTGCTCTCGAGGATCAGAATGGCGCGGAAGTCGTTGACATTGGTACGGGTCGGCCCGGTGACTATCAGTTGGTCGAGGGCGGCGAAGTAGCCATAGCCGTTGTTGTTGTCCAGTTCGTCGCTGCTGCTCAGCCCCAGCGCCGTGGCGCGGGCGTAGCTGTCGGGGGTCATAAGGGCGCCGGCGTTGTCTTCCGAGCCGTCGATGCCGTCGGTGTCACCGGCCAGGGCGTAGACCCCGGGCAGGCCCTTGAGGCTGTCGGTCAGGCTGAGGAGGAACTCGGCGTTGCGCCCACCACGGCCATTGCCGCGTACGGTCACCGTAGTTTCGCCACCGGAGAGGATCACGCAGGGCGGTTTGATCGGCTGGCCATGCAGCACTACCTGTTTGGCGATACCGGCATGCACCTTGGCCACCTCGCGGGATTCGCCTTCCAGGTCGCCGAGGATCAGCGCGCTCAGGCCGGCTTCGCGCACGCGCTCGGCGGCGGCGTCGAGGGACTGCTGCGGGCGGGCGATCAGCTGGAAGTGGCTGCGCGAGAGGCAAGGGTCGCCAGGCTTGACCGTTTCCGAGCGCGGGTCCTGCAACCAGGCGCGCACGTTGGGCGGAATCTCGATGCTATAGCGGGCGAGAATCGCCAGGGCCTCGGCCGAGGTGGTCGGGTCGGCCACGGTCGGGCCGGAGGCGATCACCGTGGCTTCGTCGCCCGGTACGTCGGAAATCGCATAGGTGTAGACGCTGGCCGGCCAGCTGGCCTTGGCCAGACGGCCGCCCTTGATCGCCGAGAGGTGCTTGCGCACGCAGTTCATCTCGCCGATGGTCGCGCCAGATTTCAGCAGCGCCTTGTTGACCATCTGCTTGTCTTTAAGGCTGATGCCTTCGGCGGGCAGGGCCAGCAGGGAAGAGCCGCCGCCGGAGAGCAGGAAGATCACCCGGTCGGCTTCGCTGAGGCCGCTGACCAGTTCCAGCACGCGGCGCGCCACGCGCTCGCCGGCGTCATCCGGTACCGGATGGGCGGCTTCCACCACCTCGATCTTCTGGCAGTTGGCGCCGTGCTCGTAGCGGGTCACCACCAGGCCCGAGACCTCGCCTTGCCATTCCTTCTCGATCACCTCGGCCATGGCCGCGGCTGCCTTGCCGGCACCGATGACGATGACGCGGCCGCTGCGATCGGCTGGCAGATAATCGGCCAGCACCTGACGCGGGTGCGCGGCTTCGATGGCGCTGGCGAACAGCTCGCGCAGAAGGCTTTGCGGATCGATAGACATGGCGATCTCTCTTGTTATGGCTGGATCAACTTCGATTCTAGTGCGCAGCGTCCGCCCTGCAGGCGCTGCGCACTAGAATCGACCCACCCGGCAGTCAGGCCGTGACACCGCCTGCCGAGAGGTCGAAAGGGTGTTTCAGAACGGCTGACCCCGTCCTGAAACCTGTTGCTTACTCTTCGCGGATCGAGAAGTTGGCCATATGCTCCAGGCCTTTGATCAGCGCCGAGTGGTCCCAGTTGCTGCCACCGATGGCCGCGCAGGTGCTGAACACTTGCTGGGCGTTGGCGGTGTTGGGCAGGTTGAGGCCCAGTTCGCGTGCGCCGTTGAGGGCCAGGTTGAGGTCCTTCTGGTGCAGGCTGATACGGAAGCCCGGGTCGAAGGTGCCTTTGATCATGCGCTCGCCGTGTACTTCGAGGATCTTCGAGCCGGCGAAACCACCCATCAGCGCTTCACGCACCTTGGCTGGATCGGCGCCGTTCTTGGCGGCGAACAGCAGGGCTTCGGCAACGGCCTGGATGTTCAGGGCGACGATGATCTGGTTGGCGACCTTGGCGGTCTGGCCGTCACCGTTACCACCGACGCGGGTGATGTTCTTGCCCATGGCCTGGAACAGCGGCAGAGCGCGTTCGAAGGCATTCGGGCAGCCGCCGATCATGATCGACAGGGTGGCAGCCTTGGCACCCACTTCACCACCGGACACTGGAGCGTCCAGGTAGGCAGCGCCAGTGGCCTTGATCTTCTCGGCGAAGACCTTGGTGGCGGTCGGGGAGATCGAACTCATGTCGATCACCACTTTACCGGCGCCAACGCCTTCGGCGACGCCGTCCTTGCGGAACAGTACGTCTTCAACCTGGGGGGTATCGGGCACCATGATGATGATGAATTCGGCTTCCTGCGCCACTTCGCGCGGGTTGGCCAGGCCGATGCCGTTGCTGCCGATCAGGTCAGCCGGAGCCTTCTCGAAGTGCTCGGAGAAGAACAGGGTGTGGCCGGCCTTCTGCAGGTTCTGCGCCATAGGCTTGCCCATGATGCCGGTGCCGATAAATCCGATTTTAGCCATGGAAAATTCTCCTCTGAGTCAGATTGCGTTGTGCGCTTTCATCCAGCCAAGGCCGGCAGCGGTGGTGGTTGCCGGCTTGTATTCACAGCCGATCCAGCCCTGGTAGCCGATACGGTCCAGGTGCGCGAAGAGGAAGCGGTAGTTGATCTCGCCAGTGCCCGGCTCGTTGCGGCCCGGGTTGTCGGCCAACTGCACATGGTTGATGGCGGCGAGGTTCGCCTCCACGGTACGGGCCAGATCGCCCTCCATGATTTGCATGTGGTAGATGTCGTATTGCAGGTACAGATTGCTGCTGCCGACCTTCTCGCGAATGGCCAGGGCCTGCTTGGTGTTGTTCAGGTAGAAGCCGGGGATGTCGCGGGTGTTGATGGCTTCCATGACCAACTTGATACCAGCGGCTTCGAGCTTGTCAGCGGCAAATTTCAGGTTGTCGACGAAGGTCTGCTCGACGGTCGCGCAATCCAGACCCTGCGGGCGGATACCGGCCAGGCAGTTGATCTGCTTGTTGCCCAGCACCTTGGCGTAGGCGATGGCCTTGTCCACGCCGGCGCGGAATTCCTCGACGCGGTCGGGATGGCAGGCGATACCGCGCTCACCCTTGGCCCAGTCACCGGCCGGCAGGTTGAACAGCACCTGGGTCAGTTGGTTGGCATCCAGGCGGGCTTTGATGTCTTCGACGGCGAAGTCGTAGGGGAAGAGGTATTCGACACCGCTGAAGCCGGCGGCTGCGGCGGCATCGAAACGCTCCAAGAAGTCCACTTCGGTGAACAGCATGGACAGGTTGGCGGCAAAACGGGGCATGGTGTGCTCCTTGTTTTGTGTGGTCTGGCCGCCAGCCGTTTGCCCTAAGGGCAGGGGGCTGGCGGCCAGACTACGGGTTTAGTCCAGCAGCGAGATGGCGGTCGGTGCATCGGCACCGCGCTCGGCCAGTTCTTCGAACTCGTTGATGGCGTTGATCTCGACACCCATGGAGATGTTGGTCACACGCTCCAGGATGATCTCCACCACTACCGGTACGCGGAACTCTTCCATCAGTGCCTTGGCCTTGGCCAGTGCGCCCTGGATTTCGCTCGGGTCGAAGACGCGGATGGCTTTACAGCCCAGGCCTTCCACCACGGCAACGTGGTCGACGCCGTAACCGTTGATCTCCGGTGCGTTGATGTTCTCGAAGGCCAACTGCACGCAGTAGTCCATCTCGAAGCCACGCTGCGACTGACGGATCAGACCCAGGTAGGAGTTGTTCACCACCACGTGGATGTACGGCAGGTTGAACTGCGCGCCCACAGCCAGCTCTTCGATCATGAACTGGAAGTCGTAGTCGCCGGACAGTGCCACCACCTTGCGGGTCGGGTCGGCCTTGACCACACCCAGGGCCGCCGGAATGGTCCAGCCCAGCGGGCCGGCCTGGCCACAGTTGATCCAGTGACGCGGCTTGTAGACGTGGAGGAACTGCGCGCCGGCGATCTGCGACAGACCGATGGTGCTGACGTAGCAGGTGTCCTTGCCGAAGGCTTCGTTCATCTCTTCGTACACGCGCTGCGGCTTGACCGGCACGTTGTCGAAGTGGGTCTTGCGCTGCATGGTGCGCTTGCGCTCGCGGCAGGCTTCGACCCAGGCGCTGCGGTCTTTCAGCTTGCCAGCGGCTTTCCACTCGCGGGCCACTTCGATAAAGGCATCCAGGGCGGCACGGGCGTCGGAAACGATGCCCAGGTCCGGGTTGAATACGCGGCCGATTTGGGTCGGTTCGATGTCAACGTGGATGAACTTGCGGCCTTCGGTGTAAACATCGACGGTACCGGTGTGGCGGTTGGCCCAACGGTTACCGATACCGAATACCAGATCGGATTCCAGCAGGGTGGCGTTGCCATAGCGGTGCGAAGTCTGCAGACCAACCATGCCGACCATCAGCTTGTGGTCGTCAGGAATCGCGCCCCAGCCCATCAGGGTCGGGATAACCGGCACACCGGTCAGTTCGGCGAACTCAACCAGCTGGTCGGCCGCGTCGGCGTTGAAGATACCGCCACCGGCGACCAGCAGCGGACGCTCGGCTTCGTTGAGCATGGTCAGGGCTTTTTCGGCCTGAACACGGTTTGCCGCAGGCTTGGCCAGTGGCAGGGGCTCGTAGGCGTCGATGTCGAACTCGATCTCGGCCATCTGCACGTCGAACGGCAGGTCGATCAGCACGGGGCCCGGACGGCCGCTGCGCATTTCATAGAAGGCTTTCTGGAAGGCGCGCGGCACTTGGCCAGGCTCCATCACGGTGGTTGCCCACTTGGTTACCGGCTTGACGATGCTGGTGATATCGACGGCCTGGAAGTCTTCCTTGTGCATACGGGCACGCGGAGCCTGGCCGGTGATGCACAGGATTGGGATGGAGTCGGCGGATGCCGAGTACAGGCCGGTGACCATGTCGGTGCCGGCTGGGCCGGAGGTGCCGATGCACACGCCGATATTGCCGGCGTTGGTGCGGGTGTAACCCTCGGCCATGTGCGAGGCGCCTTCAACGTGGCGGGCCAGGACATGGTCGATACCGCCGACTTTTTTCAGTGCAGCGTACAGGGGGTTGATGGCGGCGCCGGGGATACCGAACGCAGTGTCAACGCCTTCGCGGCGCATCACCAGTACGGCGGCCTCGATTGCTCTCATTCTGGCCATTATTTTGTGCCTCTTTGTTGTCAGATTGTATACAAAACAGCTGGGTTTGATTCTATTCATGGCTTGACCTTGCGGTCAATAAGTTTTCTCTGCCAGTTATCGCTCGAAGAAAAATCTTTTGAAACAGGCGTTTTAGCTGGAGTGCGCAGCCTGGTGCGGCAAGCACACCTGAACAATGTATACAAATACTTTGCAGATTGTACCGTGCTATTGAATTTTTTGTTTCTAGTGAGATAGTGGTGTCGAGCTTTGGATTGCCCGGTGCCTTATCGCCCCATTGCGGGGCTGTAGCCGACCAGGCGTTTCGTTCGACTTATCAACATTAAGGAAGGGCCAACATGAACACTCTGAACCTGAGCATCGCGACCACTATCAGCAACCGCGCCCTGGCCGTGGGCCGTGAGATCAAGGCGGCGCCACTGACCGTGGTGGTGCTGGATGCGGGCGGCCATATGATCAGCCTGCAACGCGAGGACGGCGCCAGCCTGCTGCGCCCGCAAATCGCCATCGGCAAGGCCTGGGGCGCCCTGGCGCTGGGCAAGGGCTCGCGCCTGATCGCCGCCGACGCACAGCAGCGCCCGGCTTTTATCGGTGCGGTGAATAATCTGGCCGACGGCAACCTGGTACCGGCGCCGGGTGGTGTGCTGATCCGTGATGCGCAGGGCGCGGTGATCGGCGCCATCGGCATCACCGGCGACACCTCGGATATCGACGAGCAGTGTGCGATCAACGCGGTGGAGTCGGTTGGTCTGTGCGCGGATGCCGGCATAGTCGGCTAAGCCCTGGTTCCCCGCCTGGTGCGGGCAGCCCAATAAAAAACGGTGGATGCCTTGCGGGCATCCACCGTTTTTTTATTCCACTTCGCCCCAGCGACGACTCGCTAGGCGTTGGTGACCTGTTCCGAAGGGCTGGGTTGGGTTTCGTCGATCTCGCAGCCCTTGATCACCAGGCGGATGATGGTCTGGGCGGCGGCTTCGTAGTCGGCCTCGTCCAGGCTGGCTTTGCCGGTTACGGTGGAGATCTGCCAGTCGAAGTCGGCGTAGGTCTGGGTCGCGGCCCAGATGCTGAACAGCAGGTGGTGCGGGTCGACCTTGGCCATCAGGCCCTGGTCGATCCAGCGCTGGATACAGGAAATATTGTGCTTGGCCTGGGCGTTAAGCTGGGCCGTCTGCTCGGCGGAGAGGTGCGGCGCGCCGTGCATGATCTCGCTGGCGAATACCTTGGAGGCGAAGGGCAGCTGGCTGGAGATGCGGATCTTCGAGCGGATATAGGCGCGCAACACCTCGGCCGGGCGCCCTGGCTGGTTGAACGGCGCGGAGGCCTCCAGCAGCGGCTCGATAATGCTTTCCAGCACCTCGCGGTAGAGGTTCTCTTTAGACTTGAAGTAGTAGTAGACGTTGGGCTTGGGCAGGCCGGCCTTGGCGGCGATGTCGCTGGTCTTGCTCGCGGCAAAGCCCTTGTCGGCGAACTCTTCACTGGCTGCGCGCAGAATCAGCTCTTTGTTGCGCTCGCGAATACTGGTCATAAGCCCCTGTGCTTCCATATACCGCCCGTCG
>DASUOY010000199.1:0-2764 GCA_036276395.1 Pseudomonas sp. | reverse complement strand
TCTGTTGCATCGGCGTTCTCCTAAAGGCCTAGCTGCAGTCTAGGGCGGCCTCGGGGGCATGTCTGTCGCAAGGCTTGCGCGGTTTGTCGCGTTACTCGCGTTGCTGGCGCAGTGCGCGGGCGCTGCAACCGAACTGCCGCGATAGCGCGGCGGTAAAGGCACTCTGCGAGTTGTAGCCGACCCGGGCGGCGATTTCCCCAATGGCCAGGGAGCTGCTCTGCAGCAGCTGCCGGGCCAGTTGCAGGCGCCGCCTGCGCAGGTAATCCATGGGTGTTTGCCCGGTCTCACTGAGAAAACGCACATGGAAGCGCGCCGTGGAAAGCCCGGCCAGGCGCGCCAGATCGCCGACCTGCAATGGATGGGCGGCGTGCTGGTCGATATGCGCATCGAGTGCGGCCAGGGGCAAACCGGGCTGCTTGGGGATGGCCGCGGCGGCGCTGCTCAGGCTGGCCAGGAGCAGGGCGGCGCCTTGCTGGGCGATTACCGGGTCATGCACTGGGCTTGCGGCCAGCCAGTTAACCAGCTGGCTCTGCGCCGGGTTGAGGCTGAGCGCCGCAGGTTTTTCCAGCAGGCGGCGGGTGGCATCGAAGTGGTTGCCGAGGCGCTGTTGCAGCCAGGGTTCGTCCGGCACGTCGAGCACCAGGCAGTGGCTGCCGGTGCTGCTGCCGCAGGCATGCCTGGCCGTGCTGGGCACCACGGCCAGGGTCTGCCGGGTCACCAGGCTGGCGCGGCCGGCCACCTCAAAATCCAGTTGCCCGCTCAGGCCAAACACCAGTTGGGCATGGGCGTGACTATGGCTGAGCAGTTCATGGCTGTAATGACGCAAAGATAGCAGCGCGGACATGCTTGGCTCCTCGTTCAGGCTGCCAGTCTACCCGCAGAACAGGCGTTTTGGCGCTGTCATGCAATTGCCATTTGCCTGTCATGCTGTATTCACCGCCGCCGCGCAGGCTCCTAGCAAATCCTGCCGGAGGCCGCCCATGAGCAGCGCTCAGCTCGCCAAACCCAGCCGCAAACAACGTGTCCGCACCCTGTGGATCTCCGATGTGCACCTTGGCACCCGCGATTGCCAGGCCGGGCATCTGGCGGCCTTTCTCAAACGCTACCAGACCGACAAGATCTATCTGGTCGGCGACATCATCGACGGTTGGCGGCTGCGTAGCGGCGTTTACTGGCCCCAGACGCACAGCAATGTGATCCGGCGCCTGTTGACCATGAGCAAGCGCGGCACCGAGGTGATTTACGTTACTGGCAACCACGACGAGTTTCTGCGCCGTTATTCCAGCCTGGTGCTGGGCAATATCCAGCTGGTCGACGAGGCCGAGCACATCACTGCCGATGGTCGTCGCCTGCTGGTGATTCATGGCGATCAGTTCGATGTGATCACCCGCTATCACCGCTGGCTGGCCTTTCTCGGCGATTCGGCCTACGAGCTGACGCTGACCCTCAACCGCTGGCTCAACCACTGGCGCAGCCGCTATGGCTACGGCTATTGGTCGCTGTCGGCTTATCTCAAGCACAGGGTCAAGAGTGCGGTGAACTTTATCAGCGACTTTGAGCAGGCGATCGCCCACGAATGCGTCAAGCGCGGCTTCAATGGCGTGGTCTGCGGGCATATCCACCACGCCGAGATTCGTCCCATGGGCGAGGTCGAGTATATGAATTGCGGCGACTGGGTGGAGTCCTGCACGGCCCTGATCGAGCACCTGGACGGCAGCATTGAGTTGTATCGGCTGGCCGATGACCAGGCCCGCGCGCCGCACGTAGAACCTGAGCCCTTGGCGGCCGCAGAGCCGGCGCTATGAGGATACTGATCGTTTCGGATGCCTGGTCGCCCCAGGTCAATGGCGTGGTCACTTGCCTGCAGGCGCTGGTCGCTGAACTGCGCGGGCTGGGCCATCAGGTCAAGCTGCTGTCGCCGGCGGATTTTCGCACGCTGTCGTGCCCGACCTACGGGGAAATTCCCCTGGCCTGGAACCTCTGGCGGGTGGGCGCAGAGATTCGCGCGTTTCGGCCCGACGCCGTGCACCTGGCCACCGAAGGGCCACTGGGTTGGGCGGCGCGGCGCTGGCTGGGCAAGCGCGGCCTGGCGTTTTCCAGCGCCATCCATACGCGTTTTCCCGAGTACATCCATGGCCGTTGGCCCTGGCTGCCCTTGAGCTGGGGCTATGCCTTTCTGCGCCTGTTCCATCGCCCGAGCCAGGCGGTGCTGGTGAGCACCGAGCGCATGCGCGGCGAATTTGCCGCCTGGGGCTTCAAGCGCCTGGCACTATGGCGCAAGGGGGTGGACACCCAGTTGTTCCGCCCGCAATTGAGTGCGGCCAGTGAGCCGGTGTTTCTCTATGTCGGGCGGATTGCCCCGGAGAAGAATATCGAGGCTTTTCTGCGCCTCGATCTGCCCGGGGTAAAGCAGGTGGTGGGCGATGGTCCGCTGCGCGAGGCGCTGCAGGCGGCCTATCCGCAGGTGCAGTTTCTTGGCTATCGGCATGGCGCGGCACTGGCCCAGGCATTTCAGCAGGCCAGCGTGCTGGTGTTTCCCTCGCGTACCGACACCTACGGCCTGGTCATGCTCGAAGCTTTGGCCTGTGGTACGCCGGTAGCCGCGTTCCCGGTGCCGGGGCCACTGGATGTGCTGCAGTCTGGGGTTAGCGGGGTGCTGGCCGAGGATCTGCGTATGGCCTGCCTGGCGGCGTTGCAGCTGGACCGTGGGCGCTGCGCCGAGCTGGCGGCGCGTCAATCCTGGCGGGCTTCGGCGCTGGAGTTT
>DASUOY010000198.1:0-4920 GCA_036276395.1 Pseudomonas sp. | reverse complement strand
CGGCATTGCGCAGCAGAAACTCCCCCGCCAGCGGGTGATAGTCGCTGGCGGTGATATCCGCGCCCTGGCGTTGCAACAGCAGGCTGGTCAGGCCCAGGCCACAGCCCAGTTCGAGGATGCGCAAACCCTGCACCGGCATGCCGCTCAGGGTCTGCGCCAGCACCTCGCCAGCCGGCCACAACTGGCCGAACAGCGGCCAGGTAGCCGAGGAAATCCCCGCCTGCTCGGCCAGGCCTTCGCGGTCGGCGAACTGCTGCTTGTCGCGCAGGGAGCACAGGTGGAAATCCTCGCCACCGATGCTGAGGGTGGAATACTTGATGCGATAACCCGGCATGGACGGCTCGCTTGGCTGAAAAAGACAACGCGCACAGGTCACTGGGCGCGGCAGTCAGGGGCAGATCAGCAAGAGGCGATGCGGCGCAGCGCAGGTTACCAAGGAGACTCTTCGTGTACCGCCACCTTAGCCCCCTGGGCAGCCCCCAGCAAGCAGACTGCGGGGCGCGGCAACGGCAGGTGCCGGACGGGGCAAAGCGGACAATGCGCCAAGCGGGCCGCACAGCGAGCCAGGCGGACGTTACACTAGCGCCATTAGTTCGCCAGCAGAGTCGCCCATGTCACGCCCTACACCGCTCACCCGACAGCGCTCGCTGGTGGTTTTGCTCCTGCTCTTGCTCGGCTGTGGCTTTCTCGCCACTTCCCTAGTCAGCTACTACAGCGCCCTGGACTCGATCCGCGCCGGGATCATCAACACCGAACTGCCGCTGACCTCAGATAACGTCTATTCGGAGATCCAGAAGGATCTGGTGCGGCCCATCCTGATCTCCTCGATGATGTCGCGCGACACCTACGTGCGCGACTGGGTGTTGGCCGGCGAGCAGGACGCTGCGCAGATCACCCGCTACCTGCAAGAGGTGCAGCAGCACTACGGCACGGTCACCAGCTTCTTCGTTTCCGAGCACAGCCACACCTACTACCAGGCCAAGGGCGTGCTCAAGCAGGTCAAGCAGAGCGAGCCGCGCGATGCCTGGTACTTTCGCGTGCGCGACATGCAGGAGCCCTACGAGATCAACGTCGATATCGACATGGCCAACCAGGACCGCCTGACCGTCTTTATCAACTACAAGGTGTTCGACTACAACGGCAACTTTATCGGCGCCACCGGAGTCGGCCTGACCGTGGATGCGGTGGTGCAGCTGATCGACACCTACCAGCAGCGCTACCAGCGCAGCGTGTTCTTCGCCGACACCGACGGCCGCATCGTCCTTACCGGCGCCAGCGGTGGCCCCATGGGCGCCAAGGTGGGCCAGGCCCTCGGCGAGCTGCCGGGCCTGCACGACGTGCTGGCGAAACTGCCGCTGCCACAGAGCGGCAACTACGAATACCAGGAACAGGGCCGCGGCCACTTCCTCAATGTGCGCTTTATTCCCGAGCTGGACTGGTACCTGTTCGTCGACAAGCAGGAAAACGGCGCCCTGGCCGGCATCCGCCACTCCCTCTACCTGAACCTGCTGATCTGCCTGCTGGTGACCCTGATAGTGGTCGGCCTGGTCAGCCTTGCCCTGCACCGCTACCAGCGCCGCATCAGTGCCCTGGCCACCACCGACCAGCTGACCGAGCTGCTCAACCGTCGCGGTTTCGACCTGCTGGCCAACCAGGCGCTGCAGGAAGCCAAGCGCAACAACAGCCCGCTCTGCGCGCTGATGCTGGATATCGACAACTTCAAGGCGCTCAACGACAGCCACGGCCATCTGGCCGGCGATGCGGTGCTGCGCGGCTTTGCCGACAACCTGCAGGGCAACCTGCGCAAATCCGACATCATCTGCCGCTGGGGCGGCGAGGAATTTATCCTGCTGCTCAAGGACACCGCCCCGGCCCAGGCCCGCGAACTGGGCGAGAAGATCCGCCTGCAGATCGAGCAAAACCGCTGCATCTACAAGGGCACGGCGCTGCCGATCACCACCAGCGTCGGCCTGGCCCGGCTGCACGATGAGGATGGCCTGGAGCAGCTGATCGGCCGCGCCGACCGCGCCCTCTATCGGGCCAAACAGAGCGGACGCAACCGCCTCTGCGAAGAAACCGCATGAGCCAGACCGCCGAGCGCTGCCCCTGCTGCGGGCAGCTTAACCAGTGCGCCCAGGCGGCCTCGACCACGCCGGTAACCGACTGCTGGTGCTTTAGCGCGCGCATCGCCCCCGAGCGCCTAGCCAGCCTGCCCGCGACGGTGCGCAACCGCGCCTGCCTGTGCCCACGTTGCGCCCAGGGGCTGCCGCCCGCGCCCAGCGAAACACCCAGCCAATAGCCATGCGCCTGGATCGCTTCCTCAGCAACCTGCCGCAGTACAACCGGCAGAACGCCCGCCAACTGCTGGCCGGCGGGCGGGTACGGGTGGACGGGCAGGTGCAGCGTGACGGCCGCGGCGAAGTCAGCCAGTTCAGTCGCATCCAGCTCGATGATGAGCTGCTGCAGGCCGGCAAGGCCCCGCGCTACCTGATGCTGCACAAGCCCATCGGCGTGGTCAGCGCCACTGAACACCCCGAACACCGCACCGTACTCGACCTGCTCGACGCCTCCGACCGCCACGAACTGCACCTGGCCGGGCGCCTGGACCTCAACACCAGCGGCCTGCTGCTGCTCACCAACGATGGCCAATGGTCGCGCCGCGCCACCGCCCCCACCGGCCAGCAGCCCAAGGTCTACCTGGTGGACACCGAAGACGAGATCGACCCGGCCTGCATCGAGGTGTTCGCCCGCGGCCTGTACTTCAGCTTTGAGAACCTCACCACCCGCCCCGCCATCCTGGAAATACTGGCCCCCCGCCGAGCGCGCCTGACGCTGTTCGAGGGCCGCTATCACCAGGTCAAGCGCATGTTCGGCCACTTCCGCAACAAGGTGGTCGGCCTGCATCGCCTCAGCATGGGCGCGATCGAACTCGACGAGCAGCTCTGCCCTGGGCAATACCGCGCCCTGACTGCTCACGAGATAGCCAGCTTCTGAGGTGGCTGACGCCAAGATGCGGCCAGGTCACATCGTTCGCAAGCTAACCGATAAACGGTAGTGAGCTAAGCGAATAAAGGCTTGCCAGCGCCCACGGCACACTGCTTAAATCGAACCATAAGGCCAAAACGTGACTGGACAGTCACGCAGAGCCATCTAAGCGTTCTTTCGGTTGCTTGCGCCCTGCGCAAATTGGGTTCCTGCCTGGTAATACGAGTTCCTCCCACGCCTGCAAAAGGCCGTGGCGAGCGCCCTATTTCGACCCTAACTGATTGAAAATAAATAACTTATAAAAATCCTCCAGCCTGACATTAGCTTGTCATGTCCAGGCGCTTTCCTACTGCCCTACTTAGCCCGGTTTAACGGCCACCCCGTTTTGCCACGCCCGCACCTGCGCCAGGAGGAAACGACATGAAGCCAGCTACCGCTGTCGTCGATGTTCATGGGATCTACAAGATTTACACGGAGTTTTACGCCAACCCAAGCGCGCGCAAAACCATCATTCTGGTCAACGGCTCACTGTCCACCACCGCCGCCTTCGCGCAAACGGTCAAATACCTGCGCGAACAATTCAACGTGGTGCTCTACGACCAGCCCTATGCCGGCCAATCCAAGCCGCACAACCACCACCATCAGCCGATCAGCAAGGAAGACGAGGCCAGCATCCTGCTGGAACTGATCGAGCAGTTCCGTGCCGACCACCTGATGTCGTTTTCCTGGGGCGGTGTCGCCGCCATGCTGGCCCTGGCGCAGCGCCCGGCGCGCATCGAAAAGGCGGTGATCACCTCCTTCTCGCCGCTGCTCAACGAAGCCATGGTCGAGTACCTGGAAGAAGGCCTGCTGCACCTGCACGCCCTGGACGGCGAGCGCCTCGGCCAGCTGGTCAACAGCAGCATCGGCAAATACCTGCCGTCGCTGTTCAAGCGCTACAACCAGCGCCATATCAGCAGCCTGGACAACCACGAATACCGCCAGATGCACGCCCATGTGCACCAGGTGCTGCACCTCGACAACCACTGCCAGATGCAGTGCCTGGCGGCCATCGACATCCCCGTGCTGTTCGTCAACGGCGAGCACGATGCCTACACCTCGCCGACCGATGTGCGCCTGTTCGCCCACCACCTGCTCGACAGCCGCTTCGTCACCATCGACAACGCCGGGCATTTCCTGGATATGGAACACAAAGGCGCCTGGCTGCAATGCCAAGCCGCCCTGCTCGGCTTCCTCCAGGAGCAAGCGCCACGCCACAGCGGCTACCGTCCGCAGGTGGATATGCAACACGCGCTGGCCGTTTAACCCATGGCCAATACCGCCACACTGCACCGCCTGACTACAGATAGCAGCGGTGCAGGCTTCATTTCAGCCCAGACTTCCGGTATAAAGGCACCCGCTGCGGGCGTCGTATAATGGTAATACCCTAGCTTCCCAAGCTAGAGCCGTGGGTTCGATTCCCATCGCCCGCTCCAGATGTCTAACGAAAAAGCCCTGCGCATGCAGGGCTTTTTCGTTTCTGCTGCATAAGTACGCGCCTCAAGGCTGCAAATCAAACAGCGTCTTGCCGCTTTCCATATCGCAGGGCATGGAAAAGTGCTCGTGCACTATCAGCCAGCGTTCGCCCTGTTGGCGCAGGCACTGGGTTACGCGCATCCAGCTGCTCTGCATCTGGCCTTTGTCGTCCGTGCCGCCGCAGTGGAACAGGTAGTGCACCACGGCCAACTCGCCGCTAAGCAGAATGCTCGGCTGGTGAATCTCGAACAGCCCCGGGCCGGGGCACATCTCCATGCAGGCCTGCCAGTGGGCCTGGTAGGCCGCGCGGCCGACAAAGCGCAGCGGGCCTATGGCGTCGTAGGCCACCACATCCTCGCTGTAGTGGCTGATGATGCGTGCGACATCCTTGGCCTGGCAGGCTTGCGCCCAGCTGTCCAG
>DASUOY010000197.1:0-6030 GCA_036276395.1 Pseudomonas sp. | reverse complement strand
CGCAAGGCGCTGCCCAAGCAGATCAAGGCACCGATGACGGCGCGCTTCCCGGCGGATGTCATTACCCAGGAGGTGCTGGCGCTGGTGGCCGAGCGCTTCAGTCATCACTACGGCAGCCTGGCGGCCTTCGATTATCCGGTGGCCCACGCCGAGGCCGAGGCGTTGTGGCAGCATTTTCTCGACTTCGCCCTGCCGGCCTTTGGCGATTATCAGGACGCCATGGCGGTGGGCGAGCCGTTTCTGTTTCATGCGCGGATCAGTGCGGCGCTGAATATCGGCCTGCTGGATGTTCGCCGCCTATGCGCGGATGTCGAAGCCGCCTACTGGAGCGGCCAGGTGCCGCTGAACGCCGCCGAGGGTTTTATCCGTCAGTTGATCGGCTGGCGCGAATACGTGCGCGGCATCTACTGGCTGCAGATGCCGGAGTACGCCGAGCGCAATGCCTTCGGCAATACCCGGCCGCTGCCCGAGTTTTACTGGACCGGCCAAACCCGAATGAAATGCATGAGCCAGGCCATCGGCCAGACTCTGGAGCATGCCTATGCCCACCATATCCAACGGTTGATGGTCACCGGTAACTTCGCCCTGCTGGCCGGCATTGCGCCCAGTCAGGTCTGCGACTGGTACCTGGCGGTGTATATGGATGCCTTCGACTGGGTCGAGCTGCCCAACACCCTGGGCATGGTCATGCATGCCGATGGCGGCTACCTGGGCTCCAAGCCCTATTGCGCCAGTGGCCAGTACATCAAGCGGATGTCCAACTACTGCGGCGACTGCGCCTACAAGGTCACGGAAAGCGTCGGTGAGCAGGCTTGCCCATTCAATGCGCTGTATTGGCACTTTCTGATGCGCCATCGCGAGCCGCTGTCCGGTAACCACCGACTGGGCATGATCTACCGCGGTCTGGACAAGATGAGTGAGGCCAAGCAGCAGGGGTTGTGGGCTCGTGGCGAGCAGCTATTGGCGCGGCTGGACGCCGGCGAGGCGTTGTGAAAAAGGCCGAGCTGCCGGTCAAGGTCTGCGCTGTATGCGGCCTGCCCTTTGCCTGGCGCAAGAAGTGGGCGCGCTGCTGGGATAGGGTGAAGTATTGCTCCGAGCGTTGCCGGCGCAATCGCCCATCCAGTGGTCTGGCTGGCAGTTAGGGAGAGGGTGGCGTTTGTGCTAGGCTGGCCGACCTTTTTTCAGCCTCCAGCGGAGCAGTGCTATGTCCGAACTCAATCTCTCGACTGACGAAACCCGTGTCAGCTACGGCATCGGTCGCCAACTGGGCGGTCAGCTGCGTGACAATCCGCCACCGGGCGCCAGTCTGGAAGCCATCATCGCCGGTATTACCGATGCCTTCTCCGGCCAGCCGAGCCGCGTCAGCGAAACCGAGCTGACCGCCAGCTTCAAGGTAATCCGCGACATCATGCAGGCCGAAGCCGCCGCCAAGGCTGAAGCAGCTGCAGGCGCTGGCCTGGCATTCCTGGCTGAAAACGCCAAGCGTGACGGCATCACCACTCTGGCTTCCGGCCTGCAGTACGAAGTGCTGAGCGCAGGCTCTGGCGCCAAGCCTTCCCGCGAAGATACGGTGCGCACCCACTACCACGGCACCCTGATCGACGGCACCGTGTTCGACAGCTCCTATGATCGTGGCCAGCCTGCCGAGTTTCCGGTCGGCGGCGTGATCGCCGGTTGGACCGAAGCCCTGCAACTGATGAATGCCGGCAGCAAATGGCGTCTGTATGTGCCGAGCGAGCTGGCCTACGGCGCGCAAGGCGTGGGCAGCATCCCGCCGCACAGCGTACTGGTATTCGACGTCGAGCTGCTCGACGTGCTCTAAGCGTTACCCGCAGGTCGCGCCTGGCGCGGCCTGCTTTTTTGGCGTCACGGGCGCAAGGCCCGGGCGTAGCAATAGAGAAACAGATTGCGCACCAACTCCTTGAGCACCAGGGGTTCGTTGGAATTCAGTTCGTGCCAGTCCAGTTCGCCTTGATCGCGCAACTCATCCAGAGCTTGCTCTTCCAGCACGGCGCATACTTCGCCGGTGGTGCGATTGAGAATGCGCAGATAGGGCTGTGGCCGGTCCAGCCAGGCATCGATCAAATAGGTCATCAAGCATCTCCCGTTCAAGTGATTGAATGAGAATAATTCTTATTTGATTTATTGCAAGGCAATCTCGTGGTTTTCTTTTGCCCAATAAAAAGCCCGCCATATAGACGGGCTTCTGTTTGCTGCCTTGGGCGTCAGTGCGTGCGGGCTACGGCGAAGCGGCTGAGCTCGATCAGCGCGTCGCGGTATTCGCTGGCTGGCAGCACATCCAGGCAGGCGATGGCGCGCTCGGCATAGTCGCGGGCCTGGCGGGCCGTGTAGTCCAGGGCGCCGGCGGCTTCCACGGCGTTGCGGATGCTTTCCAGGTCTTCGATGCCGCCTTTCTGGATCGCCTGGCGCACCAGGGCAGCCTGCTCGGGCGTGCCTTCGCGCATGGTGTAGATCAGTGGCAGGGTCGGCTTGCCTTCGGCCAGGTCGTCACCGACGTTCTTGCCCAGGGTGGTGGCGTCGCCTTTGTAGTCGAGCAGGTCGTCGACCAGTTGGAAGGCCACTCCCAGGTGGTCGCCAAAGGTGCGCAGGGCTTCGCTCTGCTCGGCGCTGGCGCCGGCCAGAATGGCGGCGCTGTGGGTCGAAGCCTCGAACAGCATCGCCGTCTTGCCGCGGATGACTTCCATATAGGTCTCTTCCGTGGTGCTGGCGTCGCGGATCTTCGACAGCTGCAGCACTTCGCCTTCGGCGATTACCCGGGTGGCCTTGGAAAGGATCTTCATCACCGGCATGCAGCCCAGTTCGACCATCATTTCGAAGGAGCGCGAGTAGAGAAAGTCGCCGACCAGCACGCTGGGTGCGTTGCCCCACTGGGCGTTGGCGGTACTGCGACCACGGCGCATGTCGGACATGTCGACCACGTCGTCGTGCAAGAGGGTCGCGGTATGCAGAAACTCGATGGTAGCGGCGAGCAGGCGCAAATCATCGCCCTGCAGGCCCAGGGCCTTGCCGCTGAGCAGTACCAGCAGCGGGCGCAGGCGTTTGCCGCCAGCGGAGATAATATAGTCGCCGATCTTCTCTACCAGCGGTACGCGCGACACCAGTTGGGCGCGGATGATGCCGTCGACGGCGGTAAAGTCATCCGCCACCACGCGGTAGAAAGCCTGGGGTTGCATCGCTTGCACCTGCTACTCATGGGTTGCGCGGCATGCTAGGGGGCAGGGTAGGGGCTGTCAAGGCAAGTGACTTGGGTTCTAGGTGGCTGGGCCTTGCGCCGCGTTGGCTGCTTGCGTACAATCGCGCACCCTGAACTTCCCCCTGGGTATTTCCCTGCCTTACGCAATTGCAAGGGTGTCCTTCCGGCCCCAAGCAGCCATGCCAGCCGACACTTATTCCTATAAAGCGCTGGGTGAGCAGGATTAACGGAGATTTACCATGTACGCAGTAATTGTTACTGGTGGCAAGCAATACAAAGTCACCGAAGGCGAATTCCTCAAGGTCGAAAAACTCGAGCTGGCCACTGGCGCAGCCGTGACTTTTGACCGTGTTCTGCTGATCGGCAATGGCGACGACGTTAAAATCGGCGCTCCGGTTGTTGAAGGTGCCAAGGTTGTCGCTGAAGTGATCGCTCAAGGTCGTCACGACAAGGTCACCATCATCAAGTTCCGCCGTCGTAAGCACCACATGAAGCGCCAGGGCCACCGTCAGTGGTACACCGAGATCAAAATCACCGGTATCCAGGCCTGATTCGTTTCGGTCTGATCCCTTTATAGGAGTATTGAACTCATGGCACACAAAAAAGCTGGCGGTAGTACCCGCAACGGTCGCGACTCAGAAGCCAAACGCCTTGGCGTGAAGATGTATGGCGGCCAGGCTATCAAAGCAGGCAACATCATCGTGCGTCAGCGCGGCACCCAGTTCCACGCCGGTTACGGCGTTGGCATGGGTAAAGATCACACCCTCTTCGCGAAAATCGAAGGCGTGATCAAGTTTGAAGTAAAAGGCGCGTTCAACCGCCGTTACGTGAGCGTCGTTGCGGCTTAATAGCGCGACTGCTGGGAAAGCCCCGTCCTTGCGACGGGGCTTTTTTGTTTCTGTATTCTTGGGGTTCTTGCCAAACTGTCCTGGGTGCTAGCGTTCGATTTGAATGCAGGTCAATTTTGCAAGAACCTGGTGTTTCTCGGTTTAGATGACCCGCGTGATTGCGGGAGGCGTAAAAATGAAATTCGTCGATGAAGTATCGATTTTTGTAAAAGCCGGCGACGGCGGTAACGGCATGATGGCTTTTCGTCGTGAAAAGTTCATCGAGAAGGGCGGTCCCAACGGTGGTGATGGTGGCGACGGTGGCTCGGTGTATATCGAGGCGGTCGAGAACTTCAATACCCTGGTGGACTACCGCTATACCCGTCGTTTCCAGGCGCAGAATGGCGAGAAGGGTGGCAGCACCGACTGTACCGGTGCCAAGGGTGAGGACCTGATCCTGCCGGTGCCGATTGGTACCACGGTGATCGATGCCGGTACTCAGGAAGTGATTGGCGACCTTGTACGCGCTGGTCAGCGTTTGCTGGTGGCGCAGGGTGGTTGGCACGGTCTGGGTAACACCCGCTTCAAGTCCAGTACCAACCGTGCGCCGCGGCAGACCACACCAGGCAAGCCGGGCGAGGCGCGCGATCTCAAGCTGGAATTGAAGGTGTTGGCCGATGTTGGCCTGCTGGGTTTGCCGAACGCCGGCAAGAGTACCTTTATCCGCTCGGTGTCGGCCGCCAAGCCGAAAGTCGCTGACTATCCCTTCACCACCCTGGTGCCAAACCTGGGTGTGGTCAGTGTCGATCGCTACAAAAACTTCGTGGTTGCCGACATTCCGGGGCTGATCGAGGGGGCTTCCCATGGTGCCGGTTTGGGTATTCGTTTCCTCAAGCACTTGTCGCGTACCCGTCTGCTGCTGCATCTCGTCGATATGGCGCCGCTGGATCTGACCGATCCGGCTGAGTCGGCAGCCACCATCATTGATGAGCTGACCAAGTTCAGTCCGTCGCTGGCTGAGCGCGAGCGTTGGCTGGTGCTGAACAAGGCCGACCAGATCCTTGATGAGGAGCAGGAAGCGCGTATCGCTGAAATCGTTGCGCGGATCGAGTGGACTGGGCCGGTGTATGTGATTTCTGCCTTGGCGCGCCAGGGTACTGAGAAGCTCTGTTATGACATCATGGACTTCCTTGAAGCGCGCGCTGAGCGCATTCAGGAAAACCCAGAATATGCGGCCGAGCTGGCTGAACTGGATACGCGCATCGAAGACGAAGCGCGCGCCCAGTTGCAAGCGCTGGACGACAAACGTGCGCTGCGTCGTTCCGGGGTCAAGGCGGTCGGTGATGTCGATGAAGACGACAGCTTCTGGGATGAGGAAGACGAAGAGGATGGCCCGGAAATCATTTACGTCCGGGATTAAGCAACTACAAGACGCCGCTTAATTGCGGCGTTTTTGTAATCACAGGTCGTCGCTAGGGTTGGAAGATCATGCGTGACAAGGTAACCGGTGCGCAGCGCTGGGTAGTGAAGATTGGCAGTGCGCTGCTGACGGCGGATGGTCGTGGTCTGGATCGCTCCGCCATGGCTGTGTGGGTCAAGCAGATGGTCGCGCTGCGTGAGCAGGGTGTGGAGTTGGTGCTGGTGTCCTCCGGTGCGGTGGCGGCGGGCATGAGCAAGCTGGGCTGGGGGGCGCGACCGAGTGCCATGCATGAGTTGCAGGCGGCGGCGGCGATTGGCCAGATGGTGCTGATTCAGGCGTGGGAGTCGAGCTTTGCCGAGCATGGCCGGCGTACGGCGCAGATTCTCCTGACCCATGACGATCTGTCCGATCGCAAGCGCTACCTGAATGCGCGTAGCACGCTGCGCACCCTGGTGGATCTGGATGTGGTGCCGGTGATCAATGAAAACGACACCGTGGTGACCGATGAGATCCGCTTTGGTGATAACGACACTCTGGCGGCGCTGGTGGCCAATCTGGTCGAGGCGGAT
>DASUOY010000196.1:0-5304 GCA_036276395.1 Pseudomonas sp. | reverse complement strand
CCTATTACCTTGGCTGCCCGTCATGGAGCGAGCCGGCGTGGCGTGGTTCGCTCTATGCAGAGAGCAGTCGGTCGGCGGATTTTCTGCCGCAATACGGCCAGGTGTTTAATGCCGTCGAAGGCAATACCACCTTCTACGCCCAGCCTTCGCCTGAGACTGTGGCGCGCTGGGCGGCCTTGATGCCCGCGCACTTGCGCTTCTGCGCCAAGCTGCCACGGGAGATCAGCCATGCCGGCGATCTGCGTGAGCAAGTGGCGGCTGCCGAGGCATTTCGCCGCCTGCTGGCGCCACTAGGAGCGCGGGTTGCGCCGTTCTGGCTGCAATTACCGGCCAGTTTCGGCCCACAGCGCTTGTCCGAGTTGGCCGCCTTTATTGAAGATTGGAGTGGCTCGGAGCTTGCCGTCGAGCTGCGTCATCCGGCGTTTTTCGCCAAGGGCGAGGAGGAGCGGGCGCTCAACCGCCTGCTGCACGGGCGCGCTATCGAGCGCATCTGCCTGGATGCGCGGGCGCTGTTCAGCTGTGTATCGAGCGCGCCGGCGGTGCTGCATGCGCAGGCCAAGAAGCCGCGCCTGCCGATTCGGCCGACGGCCTTTAGCCAGGCCCCGCAGCTGCGCTTTATCGGCCACCCGGAGCTGGCCGCCAACGATGGTTTTATGGCGCCCTGGCTGACCAAGGTGGCGGCCTGGATCGAAGAAGGGCGCACGCCCTATGTATTTCTGCACACCGCGGACAATCGCCTGGCGCCGCAGTTGGCCAGGCACTTTCATCAGCAGTTGATGGGGTTGCTGCCCGGGTTGCCGGCTTTGCCCGAGTGGCTGGCCGAGCCAGCAGCCGAGCAGCTGGGCTTGCTCTGAGAGAGCTCTAGCGCCGCGCCAGCAGCAGGTCGGCGGCCTGGCCGTTGCGGCCGTCGTTGAACTCGAAGTGGCCGAGCTGGGCGATTTCGTCATAGGCGCCCAGGGCTATCTGTACGTCGCGGGCTTGCAGGTGAATGGCACTAACCCCGGCCTGGCTCAGTGACTGGCTGCTCTGCCGGCCCTGGGCGTCGAAGCGCAGCAGGCTCAGGCGCTCGAACAGGGCATCCTGGGCGTCGATGCGGCCGTCGCCGTTGTCGTCGTACTTGCCCAGTTCGGTGAAGCCATTGGCCGCGCCGTGCTGGTCGCCGAACAGCTCGCGGCCATCGTCGATGCGCCCATTGTTGTTGCGGTCCAGCGCCAGCAGGGCATCGTCGCCTGTGGGCACGCTGATCTGGTCGGTTCGCCCATCGGCGTCCAGGTCGAAACGCACCGAGCGGCCCAGGCCGCTGGTGCTGAAGCCATTGCCGGCCAGATCCAGGGCCAGTGGGTCGGTTTTCTGCGGTTCGGCATTGACCGTGACGTTCAACTCCATCTGCCGCTGCGCCACCACCTGCTCGAAATCGCTGGCCTGAACCGTTACCGCCGGCGGTTCGCTGGCGGGTTGGCTGGCGGCTGCGTTGTCGCTGCTGGGCGGCGTCTCGGGCTCAACCTTGCCGGCCATCAGGGTGCGGCGCAGGATCTGATAGTCCAGGGAGGAACGCAGGCCTTCATCGACCGTCTGGCTTATGGAGCCGTGGCTGGCTGCGCTGGGCGCGCTGTGGGGCGCGGAGGTGACGTCGAACATGGCGAACTCGATGCGGCTGGAAGGTGCCGGGTCTGGCAAAATGCCGCCTGAGCAGGTTATCGGCCGCCTTGCCGGCCTTTTGAGTATTTTTTGAGCACATTTACTGATGAGCGATGAACAGCTTATAGCCAGAATTCGTATGCAGGCCCTGGCCCCTCACCTGGCGGCAGAGGCGGCGGCCTGGGCGACGCGCCTGGGCTTGCCTCTTGAGGGCGACAGCGAGTTCGAGCTGCAACTGGGCGAGGCGGGTTTGCAGCTGGTGGAGTTGGGGCCGCAGGCGCCGGGGCCGGTGCGGGTGGATTTTGTCGAGGGCGCGGTGGCGCATCGGCGGCTCTTCGGTGGTGGCAGCGGGCAGATGATTGCCAAGGCGGTCGGGGTGCAGGCCGGAGTGCGGCCACGGGTGCTGGATGCCACCGCGGGTCTGGGCCGCGATGCCTTTGTGCTGGCCAGCCTGGGCTGCGCCATGACATTGATCGAGCGCCAGCCGCTGATCGCCGCGCTGCTGGCAGATGGCTTGGCCCGGGCGGCGCTGGATCGGGAGGTCGCGCCTATTGCCGCGCAGATGCAGCTGCTCACCGGCAATGCCATCGAGCTGATGGGCGCCTGGCAGGGCGAGCCGCCCCAGGTGATCTACCTCGACCCGATGTTTCCGCACCGCGACAAGAGTGCCCTGGTGAAAAAGGAAATGCGCCTGTTCCGCCCCTTCGTTGGCGATGATCTGGACGCCCCGGCCTTGCTCGAAGCGGCCCTGAACCTGGCCAGCCACCGGGTGGTGGTCAAGCGCCCGCGCAAGGCGCCGTTGATCGAGGGCGCCAAGCCGGGCTACGCCCTGGAAGGCAAGTCCAGCCGCTACGATATCTACCCGAAAAAGAAGCTGCAGGCCTGAGTTCTGGCCGCTTGTGCGCCATGGCAGCCTAAAACGGCCATGACGCTGGGCGCAGCCTAAGGCCGATAGGCGCGGATAAACATCTGCACCGTTTCCTGCACATGCTGTTCGGCGGCCTCGCCGACAAGCGCCTCGCCGCAGCCGATCAGCAGGCGGAAGTTGGCGCCGCCCTTGATCAGGCAGAAAAACTGGTCGGCCGCGCCCGCCGGGTTGGCGATGCGCAGCTTGCCGGCCGCATTGGCCTGGGTCAGCAGGTGTTGCATCTCTTCGAGCAGGCGTTGCGGGCCGGCGTCGTAGAACATCTTCGACAGCTTGGAGTCCTGCGCGGCCAGGTTGACCATCATGCGGTGCAGCGCCACCGATTCGCAGCTGTTGATCAGCCCATGAAAACTGCGGCCGATATTCAGCAGCGCCTGCTCGATCGGCGCATCGTCGCTCAGCTCGAAGAGCAATTCCGGCAGTTGTTCCTCGCACTTGGACTTCACCGCGGCGGCGAACAGGGTCTCCTTGTCGGTGAAGTGGCTGTACACCGTGAGCTTGGAAACCCCGGCCTCGGCGGCAATTGCATCCATACTGCTACCGTCATAGCCATTGCGCAGAAACAGGGTTTTCGCCGCCTCCAGAATGGCTTGGCGCTTGACCAGATCTTTAGGGCGGCCCGGGCCGCTGGGTGGTAACACTTTGTTTGGCATTGGTCGTTTTTAATACTGGACTAGTGAGTTTGCTATTTTTACTATACCCGTCAGTTTAAATATTCCATAGCCTCCTGAAAGGTTAGTCATCATGTTGCGCCATCTTCTGCCTGTTGCTTTGCCTGCCAGTTTGATTGTGTTGCTCGCTGCCTGTGGCAATGGCGAGCAGGTTGAGGTTGTCGTGCGTCCGGCCATGGTGGTGCAGCCCCAGCTGGCGGGTGACCTGATGGATGCCTACCCCGGCGAGGTGCGTGCGCGCCTGGAGCCGGAGCTGGCGTTCCGCATCGCCGGCAAGGTGAGCAAGCGCCTGGTCGAAGTGGGCGAGCGGGTGGCCAAGGATCAGCCCCTGGCCGAGCTGGACCCCCAGGATGTGCGCCTGCAGCTGGAAGCCATGCGCGCCCAGGTCGCCGCCGCCGAGGCCAACCTGCAGCTGGTGCGCGCCGAGCGCGACCGCTACAAGACCCTGCTGGCGCGCAACCTGGTCAGCCGCTCGCAATACGACAACGCGGAAAACACCTACCGCGCCGGCGAGGCGCGGGTCAAACAGGTGCGCGCCGAATTCAACGTGGCCAACAACCAGGCCGGCTACGCGGTGCTGCGTGCCTCCCAGGATGGCGTGGTGGCGCGCCGCATGGTCGAAGTAGGGCAGGTGGTGGCCGCCGGGCAGACGGTCTTCACCCTGGCCGCCGATGGCGAGCGCGAAGTGCTGATCAGCCTGCCGGAGCAGGCCTTCGAGCGCTTCAAGGTCGGCCAGCAAGTGGCGGTCGAACTCTGGTCGCAACCGGACCAACGCTTTACCGGGCGCATCCGCGAGATGTCGCCGTCGGCCGACCCGCAGTCGCGCACCTTCGCCGCCCGCGTCGCCTTCGTCGAAGGCAAGGTGCCGGCCGAGCTGGGGCAGAGCGCGCGGGTGTTTATCGCCCACAACGGTGAAGTGCCGCTGGCGGTGCCGCTGTCGGCGCTGACCGCGGAGAAGGGCCAGCCCTATGTCTGGGTGGTCGATCCCAAGGACTCCACGCTCAAGCGCACCAATGTGCAGATCGGCCCCTACGGCGAGAAGAGCGTGCCGGTGCTCGACGGCCTGGCCGCCGATGATTGGGTCGTGGCCGCTGGCGTGCAGGTGCTGCGCGAAGGCCAGCAGGTGCGCCCGGTCGACCGCGATAACCGCCCCGTGGTGCTGTCGACCAAGCTGACGGCCAAGGAGTAAGCCCGATGGATTTCAACCTGTCCGCCTGGGCCCTGCGCAACCGCCAGATCGTGCTCTATCTTATGCTGCTGCTGGCCGTTGTCGGCGCGCTGTCCTACACCAAACTGGGCCAGAGCGAAGACCCGCCCTTTACCTTCAAGGCCATGGTGGTGCGCACCAACTGGCCGGGGGCGAGCGCCGAGGAAGTGGCGCGCCAGGTCACCGAACGCATCGAAAAGAAACTGATGGAGACCGGCGAGTACGACAAGATCGTCTCCTTCTCCCGCCCGGGCGAGTCCCAGGTCACCTTTATCGCCCGCGACTCCATGCACTCGGAGGAAATTCCCGAGCTCTGGTACCAGGTGCGCAAGAAGGTCAGCGACATTCGCCACACCCTGCCATCGGGCATCCAGGGGCCGTTCTTCAACGATGAATTCGGCACCACCTTCGGCAATATCTACGCCCTGACCGGTGAAGGCTTCGACTACGCCGTGCTCAAGGACTACGCCGACCGCATCCAGCTGCAACTGCAGCGGGTCAAGGATGTGGGCAAGGTCGACTTGCTCGGCCTGCAGGACGAAAAAATCTGGATCGAGCTGTCCAACACCAAGCTGGCCACCCTCGGCCTGCCCCTGGCGGCGGTGCAGCAGGCCCTGGATGAGCAGAACGCGGTGACCTCCGCCGGCTTTTTCGAAACCGCCACGGACCGCGTGCAACTGCGCGTGACCGGGCGCTTCACCTCGGTCGAGGAAATCCGCGACTTCCCCATCCGTGTGGCCGAACGCACCTTCCGCATCCGCGATGTGGCCGAGGTCAAGCGCAGCTTCAACGATCCACCCGCGCCGCGCATGCGCTTTATGGGCGAGGACGCCATTGGCCTGGCCGTATCGATGAAGGCCGGC
>DASUOY010000195.1:0-8028 GCA_036276395.1 Pseudomonas sp. | reverse complement strand
TTCGACAGTGCCCGGCGACGGCGCAGGGCGCTGTTGCTGGGCATGTTTGGCAGTGTGGGGCAGATTGGCGCACTAGAGGTTGATGCATTTCACCAGCTGATCACGGGGCGGCAATTATCCATGACGGGTTTGCGCCGACCTGCGCGTGCTCCGCCGAGCCGCTTGCATAGTCTTGGCGCGCTTGCCGGTGCTAGGATACGAGGCCTCCATTCTAGTGATTGCGCAGCGAAGCGCCTAGTTATCTATGCCTACTTCAAATTCTCCGTACACCGCTTTCGCCGCGCTGCTGACCAGCAGCGGCCATAGCGTTTCCCCCGCCGAACTGCATGGCCTGCTGCTGGGGCGCAGCTGCGCCGGTGCCGGCTTTGATATCGACCCCTGGCTGGTGGATGCTGCCGAGCTGCTCGGCGCGGCGCCCGAGGATAATGTGCGCCAGGCGCTGATCGGCCTGCAGGAAATGGTCAAGAACGAACTATCGGCCAACGACGTCACCCTGGTGCTGCTGTTGCCCAGCGACGATGCGCCGCTTAGCGAACGCGCCGTGGCCCTGGGACAATGGTGCCAAGGCTTCCTCGGCGGCTTCGGCCTGACCGCCCGCGACAGCGCCCTGAGTGGCGAGGCCATGGAAGTGCTGCAGGACCTCTCGGCGATTTCCCAGGTGCAGAACGCCCTGGACGAATCGGATGACGGCGAGAACGATTACATGGAAGTGATGGAGTACCTGCGCGTCGCGCCGCTGCTGCTGTTCAGCGAGTGTGGCAAACCGCTGGTGGCAGCGGACAAACCCTCGCTGCACTGATTTCTATGTAACTGGAAGTGGACCCTATCTGCCTATGATCAGCATCCCCAAGTCGGAATACGCCCGTCGGCGCAAGGCGCTGATGGCGCAGATGGAACCCAACAGCATCGCGATTCTGCCGGCTGCGCCGGTGTATATCCGCAACCGCGATGTCGAGCATATCTACCGCCAGGACAGCGACTTCCAGTACCTCTCCGGCTTTCCCGAGCCGGAGGCGGTGATCGCGCTGATTCCCGGGCGCGAGCATGGCGAGTACGTATTGTTTTGCCGCGAGCGTGACCCGCTGCGGGAAATGTGGGACGGCCTGCGGGCCGGCCAGGATGGCGCGATCAGCCAGTACGGCGCCGACGATGCGTTCCCGATTGGCGATATCGACGATATCCTGCCGGGGTTGATCGAGGGCCGTGACCGGGTCTATTCCTCCATGGGCACCCACCATGAATTCGACCGCCAGCTGATGGAGTGGATCAACGTGATCCGTTCCAAGGCGCGTCAGGGCGCTACGCCGCCGAACGAATTCATCACCCTCGAACACCTGCTGCACGATCTGCGTTTGTACAAGTCGGCGGCGGAAATCAAGGTGATGAAGGAGGCAGCGGATATCTCCAGTCGCGCCCATGTGCGCGCCATGCAGGCCAGCCGTGCCGGGTTGTTCGAGTATCACCTGGAAGCCGAGCTGGATTACGAGTTCCGCAAGGGCGGGGCGAAGATGCCGGCCTATGGCAGCATCGTCGCGGCGGGCAAGAACGCCTGCATCCTGCATTACCGCGAGAACGACGCGCCGCTGAAGGACGGCGATCTGGTGCTGATCGACGCCGGCTGCGAGATCGATTGCTACGCCAGCGATATCACCCGCTGCTTTCCGGTCAACGGCAAGTTTTCCCCTGAGCAGAAGGCCATCTACGAGCTGGTGCTGGCGGCCAACGAGGAGGCGTTCAAGCATATCGCTCCGGGCAAGCACTGGAATGAAGCCCACGAGGCCACCGTGCGTGTGATCACCGCCGGGCTGGTGGAGCTGGGTCTGCTCACGGGCGAGGTCGATGAGTTGATCGCCAGCGAGGCCTACAAACCCTTCTATATGCACCGCGCCGGCCACTGGCTGGGCATGGATGTGCACGATGTCGGCGAGTACAAGGTCGGCGGCGAGTGGCGCGTGCTGGAAGTCGGCATGGCCATGACCGTGGAGCCGGGCATCTATATCGCCATGGACAACCAGGATGTGGCGAAGAAATGGCGCGGCATCGGCGTGCGCATCGAGGATGACGTGGTAGTGACCAAGAGCGGCTGTGAAGTCCTCACCACCGGCGTGCCGAAGAGCGTCGCTGAAATCGAAGCGCTGATGGCCGCCGCCCGCACCGTGGCTGCCTAGATCATGCAGCGGGTGGATATCGCGATTATCGGCGGTGGTCGTGAGTGGAGTGATGCCAACTCGGCGCCGGGCTTGTCGGCAGGGGTTAACTGATGCAGCGGGTGGATATAGCCATTATCGGCGGTGGTCTAGTGGGCGCTAGCTTGGCTGTGGCTCTGCAAGTCGAAGCCAAGGCGCGCGGCTGGAGTATCTGCCTGATCGAACCCTTTACCCCGGGCAGCGGTTACCAGCCCAGCTACGATGCGCGCTCCACCGCGCTGTCGTTCGGCTCGCAGCAGATTTATCAGCGCATCGGCCTGTGGTTGCAGATCAGTCAGCGCGCCGAGCCGATCAAGCAGATCCATGTCTCCGACCGCGGCCGTTTCGCCGCCGCCCGTTTGAGCGCCGAGGAAGAAGGCGTACCGGCCCTCGGCTATGTGGTGGAAAACGCCTGGCTTGGCGAATGCCTGTGGCAGGCCCTGGATCCAGAGGTGGTGAGCTGGCGCAGCCCGGCCCAGGTCACGCGTATGCAGGCGCAGGCCGATGGCTACCAGCTTGGCCTGGACGATGGCGGTGAGCTTGCGTGCAGCCTGGCGATTCTCGCCGAGGGCGGCCGCTCCGGTTTGCGCGAGCAGTTGGGTATCGCCGTCAGCAGCACGCCCTATGGGCAGAGCGCGTTGATCGCCAATATCAGCACCGAACATGACCACCAGGGCCTGGCCTTCGAGCGTTTTACCGAAGAAGGGCCGATGGCCATGCTGCCGCTGGCGGATAGACGCTGCGCCCTGGTCTGGACCCGTGCCACGGCCGAAGCCGACCGCCTGCTGGCGCTGGACGATCGGCAGTTCTTGGCCGAGCTGCAGCAGGCCTTTGGTTATCGTCTCGGCAGCCTGCGTCAGGTCGGCGCGCGCCATCTTTATCCGCTGGCCCTGAGTGAAGCCCGGGAACAGGTGCGCAAGCATCTGGTGGTGCTCGGCAATGCCGCCCACAGCCTGCATCCGATTGCCGGCCAGGGTTACAACCTGTCCCTGCGCGATGCCCAGGTGCTGGCCGCGACCCTGCTGGCAAGCCGCGCGCCCTTGGGCGATCTGGCGACCCTGCAGCGCTACCTGGCCCGCCAGCAGATGGATCAGCAGTTGACCGTAGGCTTCTCCGATCAGGTTACCCGCCTGTTCAGCACCGGCCAGCCGGTGCTGGCGGCCGGGCGCAACCTCGGCCTGCTCGGCCTGGATCTGTTACCTCCGGCCAAACGCTGGTTCGCCCGCCAGGCCATGGGCCTGGGCACCCGGCCGCAGTAGGCCTGCGCCTCACTCTTAAGGAAGCATGATGCACGCGGATCTGATTATCGTTGGTGCGGGTATGGTCGGCAGCGCCCTGGCGCTGGCCTTGCAGGAGCAGGGGCTGGAGATTCTGCTGGTCGACGGCGGGCCGCTGAGCGTCAAACCCTTTGATCCGCAGGCGGCGTTCGAGCCGCGGGTCAGCGCCCTGTCGCTGGCCAGCCAGCGGGTGCTGGCCCGCCTGGGCGTGTGGGATGGCATCGCCGCGCGGCGCGCCTGCGCCTACAGCGAGATGCAGGTATGGGACGGTTCGGGCACCGGGCAGATCCATTTCAGCGCCGCCAGCGTGCACGCCGAGGTGCTCGGTCATATAGTCGAGAACCGCGTGGTGCAGGACGCCCTGCTCGAGCGTCTGCACGACAGTTCGGTGGGCCTGCTGGCCAATGCCCGCCTGGAGCAGTTGCGCCGTTCCGGCGACGGCTGGCTACTGACCCTGAGCGACGGTCGCGAACTGCGCGCGCCCTTGCTCGTTGCCGCCGACGGCGCCAATTCCGCGGTGCGCCGCCTGGCCGGTTGCGCCACCCGCGAGTGGGATTACCTGCACCACGCCATAGTCACCAGCGTGCGCTGCGCCAAGCCCCATGAGGCCACTGCCTGGCAGCGCTTTACCGATGATGGTCCGCTGGCTTTCCTGCCCCTGGCCGGCCCTGAGGGCGAACACTGGTGCTCGATTGTCTGGTCCGTTACCCCGGCTGAGGCCGAGCGCCTGATGGCGCTGGACGAGGCGGCTTTCCGGCGGGCCCTGGGCTTCGCCTTCGAGCACCGCCTCGGCGAGGTGCTGCATAGCGACCCGCGCCTGTGCATCCCATTGCGTCAGCGTCACGCCAAGCGCTATGTGGAAGACGGCTTGGTGCTGGTCGGCGATGCAGCCCACAGCATCCATCCGCTGGCCGGGCAGGGCGTCAATCTGGGCTTTCTCGACGTCGCAGTGCTGGCCGAAGTGCTGCTGCACGCCTTGCAGCGCGGCGAGCGCCTGGGCGATGAGAAGGTGCTGAGCCGCTACGAGCGCCGGCGCATGCCGCACAACCTGGCGATGATGGCGGCCATGGAAGGCTTCGAGCGCCTGTTCCAGGCCGACCCCTTGCCGGTGCGCTGGTTGCGTAACAGCGGGCTCAACTGGGTGGATGACCTGCCGGAAGCCAAGGCCCTGTTCGTGCGCCAGGCCCTGGGCCTGTCCGGCAACCTGCCGGAGTTGGCGCGGGCCTGATGCGGCAAATCCGCACAGCGCCATGGCCTGTTGCGGCAAGTCTTGCGGCCTGGACGAAGCGGGTTACAACTGTCGATGGATAAGCAGTTGAGAAGCTAAATAACATTCACTATTATTTGGCCTCTCGATTCGTCTATACCAAGAGGCAGTACTCCATGCAGGTAAGCAAGCGTTTGTTCGCCGCACTCACCCTCACTGCGCTGGCCGGTGCCGTGCAGGCCGCCGATGAAGTGGTGGTTTACTCCGCGCGTATCGACGAGCTGATCAAGCCGGTATTCGATGCCTACACCGCCAAGACCGGTGTGCCGGTGAAATTTATCACCGACAAGGAAGCCCCGCTGCTGGCGCGTCTGCAGGCCGAAGGCGAGAACACCCCGGCCGATATGCTGATCACCGTGGATGCCGGCAACCTCTGGCAGGCCGAGCAGGAAGGCGTGCTCAAGCCGCTGCAGTCCTCTGTGATCGAGGCCAATATCCCGGCCCAATACCGCTCCAGCACCGGTAGCTGGACTGGCCTGTCGCTGCGCGCGCGGACCATTTTCTATTCCACCGAGCGGGTCAAGCCGAGCGAGCTGTCCACCTACGAAGCCCTGGCCGACAAGAACTGGGAAGGCCGCCTGTGCCTGCGTACCAGCAAGAAGGTGTACAACCAGTCGCTGACCGCCACCCTGATCGAGACCCATGGCGCGGCCAAGACCGAAGAGCTGATCAAAGGCTGGGTCGGCAACCTGGCCACCGACGTGTTCGCCGACGATACCGCACTGCTGCAGGCCATCGATGCCGGTCAGTGCGACGTGGGCATGGCCAACACCTACTACTTCGGTCGCCTGCACAAGCAGCAGCCTGATCTGAAGGTCAAGCCTTACTGGCCGAACCAGGCCGACCGTGGCGTGCACGTCAACCTGTCCGGCGCTGCCGTGACCAAGCACGCACCGCATGCCGAGGCCGCGCAGAAGCTGCTGGAGTGGATGACCAGCGAAGAGGCCCAGGGCCTGTTCGCCAGCCTCAACCAGGAATTCCCGGCCAACCCGAAAGTCCCGGCTTCCGCCGAAGTGGCAGCCTGGGGCAGCTTCAAGGCCGATGCCATCCCGCTGGAAGTGGCCGGCAAGCGCCAGGCCGAAGCGGTGATGCTGATGGACCGCGCCGGTTGGAACTGACCGGCACGTCCACGCAACGGCTAGCCCCCCCCCCGGCTAAACACAACGCCCCGGTTTAAACCGGGGCGTTGTGTTTTCTGCCTGACGAGGATTTCGCGCCCCATCCCGCCACAGTTCAAAGAGCTTATCTGCTAGGACTGACACCTGAGTGAGTATTCGCATTGGTTTCGCCAATAATTCGCATGCCTAATCGACCCCGATTCACACGCAAAACCGACACCAACTGCTTCCCAAAATCGCCAGCCGATCGCACGACTCCGACACCCATTCGCGTCCTCCGACATTCATTCGCTGGTGAAGCGCCCGTCCGCTTTAGCTCCGGAAGTCATCGGCTTGGGTACATAACGACATCAGCTCGAGATTGCGTTGGGCCTCTCGCTCAAGGCGCCGGCTCGATTGGATGCGATTGAGTTAGCCGTAGATGTAGATCTTCAGAAGGATCTCAGGGCGATACGCGGGCCTGCCGGCATCAGCTGGGATGACGCCATCAAAACCCAGCGTGGCCAGGTCGAGCTCATCGGCGAAGACATCGACTATGCGCACCGGAATGGTATCGCTGACGTAGTCGTCGAGGCTCTCGGGAAGTAAGGTGCTTTGACCTCGGTGTTCACCCTGAGGAGCCTGGGGGGACAGGCGAGCCACATGGTGACGACGGGCTGGAGGCGAGGGGCGGCCTGATCATGGGGGTTGCGACCAGGTTCAGGCTCGGCTGTTGCGGAAGCTGCCGGGCGTGATGCCGACCACTTTTTTGAACGCACGGGTCATGTGACTTTGATCGAAGAAACCGCACGCGAAAGACGCTTCGGCGAGGCCAGCCCCAGTGCGTAACATTTTTTGCACCTGGGCGATTCTTTTCTGAATTTGATAGCTGTGGGGGGAAACTCCAACGCTCTTTTTGAACACCCGAATCAGGTAGAGCGGGTCAAGGTTCACCAACTGCGCTAGTTCTTCCAGGGGAATTTGTTTGTCGAACTCGTCTTCGAGTTTCTTCTTGATCCTTTTCACTGCGTACTGTTCAGCCGCACTGACCGGTGCGATGGGTATGCCGCTGCGTTCGAAGAGCTGTGTCACCAAATCCAGCAGGATGGTTTCCCGCTCAAGGCTGGGATTAGATCTTTCAATGATGTGATGTTGATGCAAAAAGGTCCGGGCAAAGTCCGGTGCCTGGCTCAAGGCTGTTTGAAAAAGATGGATATGATCCGCCGAAAAGCGCTCTTGAAACACCGTCCGGTTGACCCATTGCGGATCGATGTAGAGCATTCGATACATCCAACCCTGATCGTGTCCCGGCAAACCGTCGTGGATCTCGCCGGGGCTGATAGTGACCACACTGCCCGCGCCCCCCAAGTAGTAACTGCCGCGATAGAAAAGCTTTTCAACGCCGCCACTTATAACACCAATCGCATATCGGTCATGTGAATGCCTGCCGAAAGACTGTGTGCTGTAACGCGCGGATAACAACTCACAGTCACCCTCGGGAATACGCCAGAAGCGAACAAAGTCCTTGACTTCACGATGATCATTGCAGTTCCGATGTTCTTCCATGATTTGTCCAGTTTTGTGCAATACGCTTGAAAAATAGGCCGCTAAATTTAGCACCCATTTCGTCACGTAAGCTAGGAGGAGTTGATGTCTACAAAACTAGTTATTGGGGATTTTAGTAAATCGTCATGGTCATTACGCGCATGGCTGGTTCTTGTGACGGCTGATGTTTCGTTTGAAACCCTGCAGATCAAACTGGAACAGAATAAAACTCGCGAGCGTATTCTTGAGCACTCACCTTCCGGAAAAGTGCCAGCGCTGTTGCTGGGCGACATCGTCATTAACGATAGCCTGGCCATCAGCGAATACATTGCCGATACCTATCCTACCGCCAACCTATGGCCCCAAGACGCGCGGATCAAGGCCCTGGCCCGAGCCGCAGCGGCAGAAATGCACTCCGGCTTTACCCACCTGCGCACGCAGATGTCGTTCGGTCTGAATACCGGTGACACCCCTGAAAGCCTGACCACCGAGACCCAGGAAGAAATTCAGCGCATTTTCGCCATCTGGAACCAGTTGCGCGAGGTGAGCGGCTCAACGCAGTTCCTCTGTGGTGACTTCGGCATTGTTGATGCAATGTTTGTTCCGGTGGTGTTTCGCTTCCGTCGCTATGGTATTGCCGTACCCGCACAACTCCA
>DASUOY010000194.1:0-9060 GCA_036276395.1 Pseudomonas sp. | reverse complement strand
GTCTTCCGAGAAGTCTTCGTGGCCGGGGGTGTCGAGCAGGTTGATCATGTGCTCGCGGTAGGGGAACTGCATCACCGAGGTGGTGATGGAGATGCCGCGCTGCTTTTCCATTTCCATCCAGTCGCTTGTGGCATGGCGGTCGGACTTGCGCGATTTCACCGTGCCGGCCACGGCAATCGCCTTGCCCATCAGCAGCAGCTTTTCGGTAATGGTGGTCTTACCGGCGTCGGGGTGGGAGATGATCGCGAACGTGCGGCGCTTGGCGACTTCGGCGGCCTGGATGGTCATTGTGCGGGAACCCGTCGACTGAATAGTCGGTCTGTCAAAAAAGGCGGCGATTATAACGGTAAACGTCGCCCAGCGCGGCGACCTATGGTCTGGGGATAAAACCAAGCTTTTCCCGCCCTTTGTGCAGCATTCCATGACGTTTTGTTTTGAATATAAAACGATCAACTGCGGAGGTGAAAAAGAGCGGCAAAAGCACGGCATTTTTGATTGATCTCAGCCCCCCATGGCCCTAAAGTTCGCGCCCGAACGTCCATGCTGGCAACGATCCATCCGGCTCAAGTACTGACGACGAGAGGTTGCTCCGATGCGGGTAATCCTCGGCGACATGCCTTGGGAAGTAGGCGAACCAAAGTGGGGAAACTGATCAGACGTTCGGCTCGCGTGGGTTAACCGCCGAGCATCCCTAAATGGTGGGCAATTGGCTGCCGTGCAGCCTTGCCTGACTGAAAGCGTTTTAACTGGTTCCGCCAACTGGAGTCCCAAGCATGTCGATCAAGGTCGAAGACTATTACGCACCCGCTACTTTTCAACGCATGAAGGCGTTTGCCGACACCCAGGAAACCCCCTTCGTGGTGATCGATACCGCGATCATCGGCCAGGCCTACGACGACCTGCGCGCCGGTTTCGAATTCGCCAAGGTGTATTACGCGGTCAAGGCCAACCCGGCGGTCGAGATCATCGACCTGCTCAAGGAAAAAGGCTCCAGCTTCGATATCGCCTCCATCTATGAGCTGGACAAGGTGCTCAGCCGCGGCGTCGGCCCGGAACGCATCAGCTACGGCAACACCATCAAGAAATCCAAGGACATCCGCTACTTCTACGAGAAGGGCGTGCGCCTGTATGCCACCGACTCGGAAGCCGACCTGCGCAATATCGCCAAGGCCGCGCCGGGTTCGAAAGTCTATGTGCGCATCCTTACCGAAGGCTCGACCACCGCCGATTGGCCGTTGTCGCGCAAGTTCGGCTGCCAGACCGACATGGCCATGGACCTGCTGATCCTCGCCCGCGACCTGGGCCTGGTGCCCTACGGCATCTCCTTCCACGTCGGCTCGCAGCAGCGCGATATCTCCGTGTGGGATGCGGCGATTGCCAAGGTCAAGGTGATCTTCGAGCGCCTGAAGGAAGAAGACGGCATCGAACTCAAGCTGATCAACATGGGCGGCGGCTTCCCGGCCAACTACATCACCCGTACCAACAGCCTGGAAACCTACGCCGAGGAAATCATCCGCTTCCTCAAGGAAGACTTCGGTGACGACCTGCCGGAAATCATCCTCGAGCCGGGCCGCTCGCTGATCGCCAACGCCGGCATCTTGGTCAGCGAAGTGGTGCTGGTGGCGCGCAAGTCGCGTACCGCGGTGGAACGCTGGGTTTACGTGGACGTGGGCAAGTTCAGCGGCCTGATCGAAACCATGGACGAGTCGATCAAGTTTCCGATCTGGACCGAGAAGAAGGGCGAGATGGAAGAGGTGGTGATCGCCGGTCCGACCTGCGACAGCGCCGACATCATGTACGAGAACTACAAGTACGGCCTGCCGCTTAACCTGTCGATCGGTGACCGCCTGTACTGGCTCTCCACCGGTGCCTACACCACCAGCTACAGCGCGGTGGAATTCAACGGCTTCCCGCCGCTGAAGGCCTTCTACCTGTAAGCGCCTGGCTGCAGCCAGCCAAAACCCCGCTTCGGCGGGTTTTTTTATGGCGCGCCATCCCTGGCCGCCAGCCTGCGGGCCGTCGCGCTGCGACGTTAAAAATCGTTCCAGACGATTTTTTATGGCCTGCGTTTTATTCATGTGGCGTCGCGTCGCGCTCTCTGGAGTGAGGGTTTGCCGCTGTGACAGGCTTCGATGCAAATAGTTCTCAATAAGTGTTGCCGTGCTTAATACAAATAATTATCATCCGCGCACTTTAATTCTCCCGCCTCTTGGCAGCAGCCAATACAGAGAGTGGGGTGCCTTTTAAATCGGGGAGAGAGCATGTCCATTCGTAGCCGCAAGCACTACAAGAGCAGCCATCTTGCGCTGTTGATCGCCGCCGCCGTACCCGGCATGGCGTTTTCCGCCCAGGAAGAGCTGAACCTGCCGGCTACCACTGTGACCGCCGAGGCCGAGGTGCCGTATAAGGCGAAGAAAAGTGCCAACAGCAAACTGACCCAGCCGCTGCTGGACACGCCCAAGACCATTCAGGTGATCAAGAAGGAAGTGCTGCGCGAGCAGGGGGCAGGCAGCCTGATGGAAGCGCTGCGCAACACCCCCGGGATCACCATGCAGCTGGGCGAGAACGGTAATACCTCGGCTGGCGATACCTTTATGATGCGTGGCTTCTCCACCCAGGCCTCGACCTTCGTCGACGGCGTGCGTGATCTGGGGGCGATCAGCCGTGATGTGTTCAACCTCGAACAGGTCGAAGTGGTGAAGGGCGCCGCCGGTTCCGATATCGGTCGTGGCGCCTCGTCCGGCTATATCAACCTGATCTCCAAGCTGCCGACCCTGACCAACGAGGTGTTCGCCACCGTTGGCTACGGTACCGCGGACAAGAGCAACCTCACCGCCGATATCAACCAGCAGCTGAGCGACAACTCGGCCCTGCGCCTGAACCTGATGCGCCGCGACGGCGGCGTGGATGACCGCGACTACGTGGATAACAGCAGCTATGGCGTGGCGCCGTCGATTGCCTTCGGCCTGGATACCGCGACTCGTCTGTATGTCTACTCCCAGCACGTGCGCCAGGACAACACCCCGGATGGCGGCATCCCCACCATCGGCATGGAAGGCTTCTATAACGCCGATGCCGCGCTGAACGCCGGCAGCAAGGTCGACCGCGAAAACTACTACGGTGCCAAGGGCGACTACGAGCGCATCGACGGCGATATGCTGACCATCAAGTTCGAGCATGACCTGAACGAGCTGACCACCCTGCGCAATATCTCGCGTTACGGCAGAACCAATACCGACCGCATCCTCACCGGTATCAACGCCCTGGCCACCAATGCCTCGGCTGACCCTGCCGATTGGACCGTGGCCCGTTCGCGTCAGGTGGTCGACCAGGAAAACCAGATCCTCGCCAACCAGACCAGCCTGAACGCCGAGTTCGACACCTTCGGCCTGCGCAACGAACTGGCCGCGGGCCTCGAACTGATGAGCGAGAAGCAGCTCAACCGCGGGTACGATACCGCCGCCCAGGTGATCGACGGCGTGCCCTACGTGGCCGTGCCTGTCCCTCCCGCCAACCTGTATGACCCGAGCGCCCACGACGCTCTCGGCGATCCCTACAAGACCGGTGCCTACAACGACGGCGAAACCAAGACCGCGGCGCTCTATGTATTCGACACCCTGCACCTGAACGAGCAGTGGGCGCTCAATGGCGGCGTGCGTTTCGAGCACTTCCGCACCGAGACCGACAGCGCCGCGGTAACCGCTGGTTCGCTGGTGCCGCTCAGTGCCTACGAGTCGGGTGACCTGACCAGCTGGAACACCGGGGTGGTGTTCAAGCCACAGGAAAACGGCAGCATCTACCTGTCCTACGCCAACTCGATGACCCCGCCGGGCAGCGGCAACTTCAACCTGGCGGCCAACTCCGCCGCCTCCTCGTCCAACGAACAGGTCGGTCTGGACCCGCAGGAAACCCAACACGTTGAGCTGGGCACCAAATGGGATCTGCTGGATGAGCGCCTGGCGCTGACCCTGGCGGCCTACCGCACCGAGAACGAAAACCAGGTGTCCTACGATTCCTTCGCCGCGCGCTATTTCCAGGAAGGCAAGACCCGCGTCGATGGCGTCGAACTGGGCTTGGTTGGCCAGCTCACTAACTTCTGGCAGGTTTCCGCGGGCGTCGCCCATATGAAAACCAAGCAGATCGACCAGGCTAGCTTTAGCGCCACTAACGGTGTCAGCGAGAACAGCGGCGTGCGCTGGTCGCCCGAGCTGACCGCGACCCTGTGGACGTCCTACACCCTGGGTGATCTGACCCTGGGCGGCGGCGCGCGCTATGTGTCCGAGCAGGATCGGGTGATCACCTCCGGTACCGCGCTGGTTCCGGCCAACATGCCGTCCATCCCGTCCTACTGGGTGGCGGACGCCATGGCCGCCTACCGGGTCAACGACAACCTCAACCTGCGGGTGAACCTGTACAACCTGTTCGACGAGGAGTACATCGAGTCGCTGAACAACAACGGCGCCCGCGCCCGCCTCGGCGCACCGCGCTCGGCGATGTTCACCACCGAGCTGAGCTTCTGATAGCCGGCCGGTCGTAAGTGGAGCCCGCGCGCAAGTGCGGGCTTCTTGCGTTGTGAATTTGTGGAGAAGATGTCGATGCTGCTGCATATCCCCCAGGTGCTGAGTAAACAGGAAGTCGCCGCGCTGCGTGCCGAGCTGGCGGCCCATGCCTGGGTCGACGGCGCGCAAACGTCCGGCGCGCAGGCGGCAAGCCTCAAGCAGAATCTGCAATTCTCGGCGGATGCGCCGGCCTTCGCCGGATTGGCGCAGCGCGTGGCCGATGCGCTGGCGCGTCACCCGCTGTTCGTTTCCGCGGTGTTGCCGCGGCATATGCTGCCGCCGATGTTCAACTGCTATCAGGGCGGCGGCCGCTATGGCAACCATGTGGACAACGCCCTGCAACGCGACCGCTTCAGCAATGATCAGGTACGCACCGATGTCTCCACCACGGTGTTTCTCAGCGAGCCGGACGAGTACGACGGCGGCGAGCTGATAGTCGAGGACACCTACGGCGAGCACGAGATCAAGCTGGCGGCGGGCGATGCGATCATCTATCCGGCCACCAGCCTGCACCGCGTTGAACCGGTGACCAGTGGCGCGCGCATCGCTTCCTTCCTCTGGACGCAAAGTCGGGTGCGCGATGCCTGGCAACGCAAGATGCTGTTCGACCTGGACATGACCATCCTCAAGCTGCGCCACGAGCTGGGTGACAGCGCCGAGGTGGTGAGCCTTACCGGCACCTACCACAACCTGCTGCGCCAATGGGCGGATTGAGATGGCCTTGAGCGAACCCCTGAGCGCGATCCCGGCCGACCTGGTGGCGGCCTGCGACTACCAGCGCTATGCCCTGCAGCGCCTGGATGGCAACGCCCTGGCCTACCTGCAAGGCGGCGCGGCGGATGAGCTGACCTGCCAGGCCAATCTGGATGCCTGGCGCGACTGGGCCATAGTGCCGCGCCTGCTGCGCGACCTGCGCGGCGGTCATACCCGCTGCACCTTGCTGGGTGATGAGTTGCAGCACCCCATATTGCTGGCGCCGGTGGCCTACCAGCAGCTGTTTCACCCCGAGGGCGAGCTGGCCAGCGCCCTGGCTGCGGGGGTGATGGGCGGCGCCGCGGTGCTCAGCTCGTTCGCCTCCACGGCGCTGGAAGATGTCGCCGAGGCGGCGCCCGGCCCATTGTGGTTCCAGCTGTACTGGCAGGGCGACGGCCCGGCGACCCTGGCGTTGGCGCAGCGCGCCGAGGCGGCGGGTTATCGCGCCCTGGTGCTGACCGTGGATGCGCCGGTTTCTGGGCTGCGCAACCGCGAGCAGCGCGCGGGTTTTACCCTGCCGGACGGCATAGCCGCGGTGAATATCGCCACGCCGCCGGTTGTGCCCCAGGTGCCGCCCGGCGGCAGCGCGGTATTCGACGCCATGTTGGCCATCGCGCCGACCTGGGACGATGTGCGCTGGCTCTGTCGGCAGACCAGCTTGCCGGTGCTGCTCAAGGGCATCCTGCATCCGGGCGATGCGCGCCTGGCCATGGACGCCGGCGCGGCGGGGATTATCGTCTCCAACCATGGCGGCCGCGTGCTGGACTCGCAATGGCCGGCGCTCAGGGCCTTGCCCGGCATCCGCGCGGAACTGGGCGCGGATGCGCTGATTCTGGTGGATGGCGGCATTCGACGCGGCACCGATGTGTTCAAGGCCCTGGCGCTGGGCGCCGACGCCGTGCTGATCGGTCGTCCCTATATCCATGCCCTGGCCACGGCCGGCGCCCTGGGCGTGGCGCACCTGCTCAAGCTGCTACGCGAGGAGCTGGAAGTCAGCATGGCCTTGAGCGGTTGTCGCGAGCTGTCCTGTATCGGCCCGGATGCGCTGCAGCCGCTTAGGGGCTGATGCTCAAGGGCCGAGGAAGACCTTTGTAAATTAGTGGTAAAGCCATGGCTTGCACGATCAAATGCAAGCCTTTCTCAAATAGAATTGCGTCGCAGTGACGGCCACGGTGGTCGTCATTCCTGTCAGGTGGCTCTTCGTGGTTAAGAAAATCGTCTTTCAATTGCACTGGCTGCTGGGCATCAGCGCCGGGCTGGTGCTGGCGCTGATGGGGCTGACCGGTGCGGCCTATTCGTTTCAGGACGAACTGCTGCGCGCGCTCAATCCGCAGGTCCTGCAGGTCGAGGCGCAAGGCCGTGCGGCGCTGTCGCCCGCCGAACTGGTGCCGCGCATCGAGGCCGCCAGCCAGCAGCAGGTGGTTGGCCTGAGCCTGGAGTTGCACAGTGGCCATGCGGCGCGAGCGAACTTCGCCCCGGCGCCGGGTGAGCGCCGCGGCCCCTCGGCCTATTTCGACCCCTATAGCGGCGAGCTGCTGGGTGAGCCGCGCGGCCAGGCGTTCTTCGACCTGATGCTGCGCCTGCACCGCTTTCTCGCCATGGGCGACAGCGGCAAGCAGATCACCGCCGCCAGCACCCTGGCGCTGATCTTCTTCTGCCTTTCCGGCCTGTACCTGCGCTGGCCACGCCAGGCCTTGAACTGGCGCGCCTGGCTGACCCTGGACTGGGCCAAGCGTGGCCGCGCGTTCAACTGGGACCTGCACGCGGTGGCCGGCACCTGGTGCCTGGCGTTCTACCTGTGCGCGGCGCTGACCGGCCTGTATTGGTCCTACGACTGGTACCGCGAAGGCCTGACCCAGTTGCTCAGCAGCGAGCCGGCCGGCCAGAAACGCGAGCGCCGCGGCCCGCCGCCCAGCGGCGGCGAGCTGCCCGAGGTGAATTACCCGGCCATCTGGGATGGCCTGCAGGCCGCCGCCGGGCCGCAGCTCAGCGCCTATAACCTGCGCCTGCCGGGCGCGGCCGGCCAGCCTGCGACGCTGTTCTACCTGTTGGAAGATGCGCCCCACGAGCGCGCCTTTAACCAACTGACGCTGGACCCGCTGACGGGCGCCGTGGGCCGCCACCAGCCTTATGCGCAGCGCGCGTTCGGCGACCAATTGCTGGCCAGCATCTATGCCCTGCATGTCGGCAGCTATTTCGGCCTCACCGGGCGCATCCTGATGTTTCTGGCCAGCCTGGCCATGCCGCTGTTCGCCATCACCGGCTGGCTGCTCTATCTGGATCGCCGGCGCAAAAAACGCGCTGCCCAGGCTGCCCGCGCCGCGCTGGAACCCAGTAGCGGCGGGGCGCAGAGCTGGCTGGTCGGCTTCGCCAGCCAGAGCGGTTTCGCCGAGCAGCTGGCCTGGCAGGCCGCCGGGCAGCTGCAGGCGGCGGGTCTGGCGGTCAGCGTGCAACCCTTGGCGCGGCTGGATGAACAGGCGCTGCGGCAGACGCGCAACGCCCTGTTTGTCGTCAGTACCTTCGGTGATGGCGAGGCGCCGGACAGCGCCCGCGGCTTCGAGCGCAAGTTGCTTGGCCGGGCCCTGGATCTGCCGCACCTGCGCTACGCCATGCTGGCCCTGGGCGATCGCCAATACCAGCAGTTCTGCGGCTTCGCCCAGCGCGTGCAAGGCTGGCTGAGCCAGCAGGGTGCGCAGAGCCTGTTCGCCCCGGTGCAGGTGGATGGCGGCGATACCGCAGCCCTGGCCAGCTGGCAGCAGCAACTGGCGAGCCTCACCGGCAGCGCCGTGGTTGCGCCACCGCCACAGTCCTTTGCCGAGTGGCGTGTGCTCGGCCGCGAATGCCTTAACCCGGGCAGCGCCGGCGCGCCGACCTATCTGCTGCGTTTGCAATCACCGGAAGGCGCCACCTGGCAGGCCGGCGATATCCTCGAAGTGCTGCCGGGCAACGCCGCCGAGCTGGCCAGCCGCGACTACTCCATCGCCTCCCTGCCCACCGACGGCGTGCTTGAACTGATCGTGCGCCAGCAGCGGCATGCCGATGGCTCCCTCGGTTTGGGTTCTGGCTGGCTGACCGCCCGCGCCTCACTGCAAGGCCCCGTGCTGGCGCGGGTGCGGCGCAACAGCAGCTTCCATGGTCCGGAGGATGATCGCCCGTTGATCCTGATCGGCAATGGCACCGGCCTGGCCGGCCTGCGTAGCCTGCTTAAGGCGCGCATTGCCCAGGGCCATCAGCGCAACTGGCTGCTGTTTGGCGAGCGCAACGCCGCCCATGACTTCTATTGCCGGGACGAGCTGCAAGGCTGGCTGGCCACGGGCGACCTGGCGCGCCTGGACCTGGCCTTCTCCCGCGACCAGGCACACAAGCGCTATGTGCAGGATTGCCTGGCGGAAGCCGCCGAGCAGCTGCGCGAGTGGCTGGCAGGCGGCGCGGCGATCTACGTCTGCGGCAGCCTGGAAGGCATGGCCGGCGGCGTCGATCAAGTGCTGCGCCAGCTGCTGGGGCAGGCCGCGGTCGAGGCCTTGATCGAAGAGGGCCGCTATCGGCGTGATGTCTACTGAGGCGTAGCGGTGCGCAGTTGGGCTACTGGTGCCGCTGCTACTGTGGCTCTAAGCTTGTGGCATGAAAACTATCCTGCTGAACTGCGATATGGGCGAAAGCTTTGGCGTCTGGAGCATGGGTGATGATGCCCATGCCATGCCGCTGATCGATCAAGCCAACCTGGCCTGTGGCTTCCACGCCGCCGATC
>DASUOY010000193.1:0-8943 GCA_036276395.1 Pseudomonas sp. | reverse complement strand
GTGGTCGGCGCCCTGCTGTGGGCCCTGCCCATGGGCCTGCTGACCGCCCTGTTCGGCTGGGGCGGCACCCTCACCCAGATGGGCTGGTTCTTCACCAAGGCGGCGCTCCTGACCTTCGGCGGCGCCTACGCGGTGCTGCCCTATGTCTACCAGGGCGCGGTCGGTCACTACGGCTGGCTGAGCCCGACGCAGATGATCGACGGTCTGGCCCTGGGCGAAACCACGCCGGGGCCGCTGATCATGGTGGTGGCTTTCGTGGCCTTCGTCGGCGCCTATCTTCAGCCGGTGTTCGGCGGCGATTCGGCCTTTGCCAGCGGCGCGCTGGCGGCCTGCCTGGTCACCTGGTTCACCTTTCTGCCGTCCTTCCTGTTTATCCTCGCCGGCGGGCCGCTGGTGGAGTCGACCCACGGCGAGCTGAAGTTCACCGCGCCGCTGACCGCCATCACCGCGGCGGTGGTCGGGGTGATCCTCAATCTGGCGCTGTTCTTCGCCTACCACGTGCTCTGGCCCCAGGGCTTTGACGGCCGCTTCGACTGGCCCTCGGCCTTGATCGCGCTGGCGGCGGCGCTGGCGTTGTTCAAGTTCAAACGCGGAGTGATCGAGGTGCTGGCGGTCTGTGCATTGGCCGGGCTGGCGGTGTATCTGGTAACAAACTGAGAGGTGAGCGATGAACCGTATCTCGATATACGAATTGCGCGAATGGCAGGCCGCCGGGCGTACATTCAGCCTGCTGGACGTGCGCCGCGCGGCTGTGCGGCTTGGCGATGCGGCCGAGATCCCCGGCGCGCAGTGGCTCGACCCGCAGGCGCTGTTCGATTGGAAGGATCAAATAGCGCGCGACCGACCAGCCATTCTCTACTGCGCCAAGGGGCACGAGATCAGCCAGGGCATTGCCGCCACACTGCAGGTGATGGGCCTCGATGCGCGCTATCTGATCGACGGTTTTGCCGGCTGGCGCGCTGCCGGCCAAGCGACCCAGGACCTTTCGGACTAGGCCTGCCTAAGGCTTACAGCACAGGTGACGGAGCTGCCATTGCGGCCAGCGCCGGCTGCACATGCAGCTCTTCCTCTAAGAAGTTGCGCAAGGCGCTGACCGCAGGTGTCGCGTCGATCCGGCATCGGTCGTAGAGGCCGAAGCTGACCCGGGGGGCCTCGGGCAAGCCTTCGCCGCCCAGGGTGCGCATCGACTCCGGGCGAATATTGCTCTTGAGCAGCACCGCGATGCCGAGCCCGGCCTCGACTGCGGATTGCACCGCCGCCAGGCTGTTGCTGGTGCACACCACCCGCCAGGGAATACTGGCCAGCTTGAGCGCCGCGAATACCTGCGCCTGCCACAGGCAATTGTCGCCAAACGCGACGATTGGCAGCGCCTGGGCGTGGGCCTGCAAGTCGAAGCCGCGCGCCGCGACCCACTGCAAGGGTTGCTGCCACTGGGCCGAGGCGGCGACGCTGAAATAGCTGGCATCGCCGATGGCGAGATCCAGCTCGGCGTTGGTGAGCCGGTTGGCCAGGGTGGCGCTGTTGTCGATCAGCAACTCCAGAGCCACCTGCGGGTAGGCCGTGGCAAAGCGCCGCAAGGCATGCGGTAGGCGGCCGCTGGCGATATCTTCGAGCATGCCCAGCCTGACCGTGCCGCTGATCGTCTGCGCCGAGAGCGCGCGCAAGGCATCCGCCCCGGAGCCGAGAATCGCCTGGGCGAACGGCAGCAACACATGGCCGGCCTGGGTCAGCTTCACCCCGCGCGGCGAACGCTCCAGCAGGCGCTGTTCGAGGTCTTCCTCGAGGCGGCGCAATTGCATGCTCACCGCCGCCTGGGTGCGCGACAGCTTGAGCGCCGCCGCACTGACGCTGCCGGCTTCGATCACGGTGACGAAGGTGCGTAGCAGGTTGCTGTCCGGGTCTCTCACTATAAGAATTCCTGAATCAAGGATAAGTATTATCAGCTTATATGCAGAGCTGCGCTTTGTTTAGCATGGGCCTCGAAGAGTTAAGGAGTGGGCCCATGAACGACAACAGCGCAGCGTTGCAAACTGCTGCATTGGCCGCCGAACAGGCGCAGGCCGGTCAGCCTGGCGCGGCGGCCCGGACGCCGATCTTTGCCGCTGGGCTGGCGCTCGCCGCGATGTGCAGCATCCAGTTCGGCGCGGCCCTGTCGGCGCCGGTGATGACGCTCTATGGCGCGTCCAGCACCACCTGGTTGCGCCTGTGCCTGGCGGCTGTGGTGCTGGCGCTGGTGGTGCGTCCGCCGCTGCATCGCTATGGCCGTCAGCAGTGGCTGATTGCCCTGGCCTTGGGCGCCGCGATGGCCTGTATGACCCTGAGCTTCTTCGCCGCCCTAGAGCGGATTCCGCTGGGCCTGGCGGTGGCCATCGAGTTCCTCGGACCGCTGGGAGTCGCCGTGCTCGGTGCGCGCAGTAAGGCGCAGCTGATCTGGCCGCTGCTGGCCGGCGGCGGCGTGCTGTTGCTGGCGCGCCAGGGCGACGCGTGGAATGTCGACGGCCTGGGTTTGTTGCTGGCTTTTACCGCCGCCTTCGGCTGGGCCGGCTATATCCTCCTGATGAAAAAAGCCGGCGCCCAGTTCAAGGGTTTGCAAGGTCTCTCGGTGTCGCTGCTGGTGGCGGCCGTGCTCGCCACCCCGCTGGGTCTGTCGGCCAGCAGTGCGGCGCTGTCCCTGCAGCAGCTCTACCTGACCGCGGGCCTGGCGCTGCTGGTGCCGCTGTTGCCCTATGTGCTGGAGCTGACCGCCCTGCGGCGGATGTCGACCGCCGCCTTCGGCATTCTGATGAGTGCGGAACCGGCGATCGCCGCGCTGGCCGGTTTTGTCGTGCTGCAGCAGTCGCTGAGCCTGCTGCAGTGCCTGGGCACCCTATGCGTGGTGGTGGCCAGTGTGGGCGCGCTGCTGCATGGCGCCCGCGCCGCTAGCCAGGGCTGACGTCAGGCGAGCAGGGGACGAAAAAAGCTGCGCTCGTAGCTGATGATGCAGCGGGTGTCTTCGGCGTATTGGAACGCCGCCTGGCACTCGGGGTCCTGTTGCGACTTGAGCCGGTATTGCTCATACAGCGCCAGGCTGGGGAAGCTGAACAGGGCCAAGGCCAGGTTATTGGCCCCCTCTGACGGCAGGAAGTAGCCGTGGTGCTGGCCGCCGAAGCGCTCTACCAGGGGAATCCAGAGTTTTGCGTAGTATTCGAATTCCGCCAGCTTGTAGGGATCCAGGGTGTAGCGCAGATAGCAGGTCACCATTTAAAGCAGTCCTTGTCGGCCAGGAGGATGTTTAACGCGGCAGCCACGGCAGCACCCGGTCAAGCACAGAGGCATCGCCCGGCCGGCGATGATGCCCGCCGCTGGCCCGGGCATTCGGCAAAGGCACTAGAGGATCGTCCTCGGCATGGCCCCGCCGCATATTGGCCGCCTGCCCCGGGTGGCGCAAGCCGTTACAGGCCCAGCTCGCTGAGCCCGGGATGGTCGTCCGGACGCCGCCCCAGGGGCCAATGGAACAGGCGTTGCTCCGCGCTGATCGGCAGGTCGTTGATGCTGGCATGACGCAGGTGCATCAAGCCGTGTTCGTCGAACTCCCAGTTTTCGTTGCCATAGGAGCGCAGCCACTGGCCGTTGGCGTCATGCCATTCGTAGGCGAAGCGCACGGCAATGCGGTTGTCGCTAAAGGCCCAGAGTTCCTTGATCAGGCGGTATTGCTGTTCGCGCTGCCATTTGCTGGCGAGAAAGCTGCGGATCTGCTCGCGGCCGATCGGGAACTCGCCACGGTTACGCCAGCGGCTGTCCTCGCTATAGGCCAGGGCGACCCGCTCAGGGTCGCGACTGTTCCAGCCATCCTCGGCCATGCGGACTTTCTGCAGGGCGGATTCGCGGGTGAAGGGTGGCAAGGGTGGACGGTTCAGGGGATGGCTCATAAGGGCTCCACAGGGATGGGTTAAAGATCGAGCACCAGTGGCTGCTGGCCGGCACTGCCGGCGGCCGGGATGGCGCAGCAGATCAGCACGCTGTCGGCCGCCGGCATTTCGGCCGGGGGCGTGGGGTAGTGCACCTGGCCGCTGAGCAGGCGCGTCGCGCAGGTGCCGCAGGAGCCGCCGCGGCAGCTGAACTCCGGCGTCAGGCCGCGGCTTTCGGCCAGCTGCAGCAGGCTGCCGCTGTCCGGGGTCCAGCGCGCCTGCTTGGCCGAGTGCTGGAACAACACCGGCACGGCGCCGCTGGCCGCTGGCGGTTGCGCGGCTATGGCGCTGCCCGGGTCCGCTTGGCGGCGCAGGCTGGATGGGCCGAAGGTTTCGGCGTGGATACGTGCGTCGCTGATATTCAACGCGCGCAGGCCGTCATACAGGTGCTGGGTAAAGCCGCTCGGCCCGCACAGGTAGAAGTCGAAGTCGTCGAACGGCAGCAGGGCCTTGAGCAGGTCGAGGTCGATGCGGCCGCTCAGCTCGAAATCCTCGCCTTCCCGCGCATGGGCTTCGGGCTGGCTCAGCAGGCGCAGGGCGTGGATCGACTCACCGCCGCGTTGCAGCAACTCGCGCAGTTCCTGGCTGAAGGCCAGTTCGGCCAGCGTGCGGGCGCCCTGGATCAACCAGACGCGGCGCGCCCGGCGCAGGCGCTGGTTCTGGTAGATGCTTTCGCGCAGCATCGCCAGCAGCGGGGTGACCCCAACCCCGGCGGCCAGCAGTACCAGCGGCCGGCGCTGCTCGCCATCGAGGACGAAGCGGCCCTGGGGCGCACGGGCTTCGAGCAGGCTGCCGACGGCGACCTGTTGGTGCAGGTAGGCCGAGGCCAGCCCCTCGCGCTTGACGCTGATGCGCAGGAAGTTGTCGGACGGCGCGCTGGACAGGCTGTAGGTGCGGATCAGCGTCTGTCCGGCAATGCGCAGGCGCAGCGGCAGGTGCTGGCCGGCGGCAAATACGGGCATGCCGGCGGCGTCGGCCGGCTCCAGGTAGAAGGAGCGGATGTTCGCGCTTTCCTCGACTATGCGTGTCACCCGCAGCGGCCGCCATTGTTCGCCCAGGGCGGTGGCGGCCTGGCGCGCCGCGGCCTCGCCCCAGCTGCCGGTCAGCAGGCTGTTCGGCGAATAGCCCTGGAACTGCCAGCGCAGGGCCAGCGCGGCCGGGCGCCGCACTAGGCGTTCAACCTGCAGCTGCCAGAGCCGCTCGGCGCCCTGGAAGGCCTGAATCTCCGGGCCCTCGAGAATCAGCTGGGTGCTGCCAGACAGCTGCAGCAGCTCGCCCGTGGCGAAATCGATCAAGAGCAGGCCGGCGCGCGGGTTGAGCAGCAGGTTGCCGAGGGTGTTGAAGTGCAGGTTGCCGGCGAAATCCGGCAGGGTCAGGCAATTGCCCTCGACCCGGATAAAGCCCGCCTGGCCGCCGCGATGGGAGACGTCCACGGCGCGGCGGCCGTCCGCCTGCTCGATATAGCTGGCGACGAAGCAGGTGTCGGCGTTGCGGATCAACCTCCGCGCGGCCTCGTCCAGGCCGCTTAGGTGCTCGGCCGGGGGCGGTGCAGCCTCAGGTTCGCTGTGACTAAATTCGAACTGGCGCAGCTGGATATATTGCGGGCAATTGCCGAAGGCCTGTTCGACTTCGATGGACAGCCCCTGGGCGTCGGCCTGGCGGATCTGGCCGTTCAGGCGATTGCGCCGCCGCGTGTGCAACTCGATGCCGAGCAAGCCCACCGCGGCGCCAGTGGAGAGCGCCGCGGCGGCCGGATCGTCCGGCTGCAACGGGCTGTCCAGCTGCAACAGACGGGGTTCGGGGGAATGGGCAAAGCCCACTTCACCTTCAAGAATGCTGGCCCAGGGCCGACCCTCGGCGTCCACGCTGCCGAGCAGGACGAAAGGCAGCTGGCGGTAGAAGTCACGGTGCTGCTCGGGCATATGGTCGCGGATCACCTTGCGGCCGAACGCTTCCATCCGCTCGGCCACGCCGGCGCGTTGCTGCAACTGCCGTTCGCCGGCATGCCAGGGTGAGGTCGTGGGTTCGCTAGTGGACATGCTGATGGGCTCCGCGCAAGGGCAGAAATGCCGGCTTGCCTGGAGGCAAGCCGGGTCTAGCGTCAGGCGCTCTGCAGGCCGACCGCCGTACGCTGCATCGGCACGAAGCCGGGCAGGGCTTCGATGCGGCCCAGCCAGGCGCGCACATTGGGGTAGTCGGCCAGCGCCACATTGCCTTCCGGGGCGTGGGCGATATAGGTGTAGCCGGCCACATCGGCGATCGTCGGCTCGCTGCCAGCCAGGAACTGGCTTTGCCCCAGTTGCTGCTCGACCACCTTGAGCAGGGCATGGGAGCGGGCGATGGCCTCCTCGGCGTTGTAGGGGGCGCCGAATACGGTGATCAGGCGGGCAGTCGCCGGGCCGGCGGCTATCTGTCCGGCGGCGACCGACAACCAGCGCTGCACCTGGGCGGCGGCGAGCGGTTCAGTTGGCAGCCAGCGGCCCTTGCCGTACTTCTGCGCGAGGTAGACCAGGATGGCGTTGGAGTCACTGAGCAGCGTGCCGTTGTCGTCGATCACCGGGACTTGGCCGAAGGGGCTGATGGCGAGGAATTCCGCCTGTTTGTGCGCGGCGTTGGCCAGGTCGACGAAGACCAGCTCGGTCGGCAGGCCGAGCAGCGAGAGCAGCAGCTCGACGCGATGGGCGTGGCCGGACAGCGGATGGCGGAACAGTTTGATGGCGGTCTGCGACATGGGGTCGGCTCCAGATCAGGTGGAATGATTCAGTGCGGAGTGGCAGATGCCAGGGGTTGGGCCGCGCTGATGGGATGCATAGTCCACTCAAACGAGAAGCAGCAGAATCACCATAAATGGCAATCCTTTGTTCCATAATGCGTAATAAAGCGCGGTGTCACTCGTGCAGCGCGGGATGTTCGCGCAGCCGTGCCACGGCGAAGTCGACGAAGCTGCGCACGCGCGCGGCGGCCTTGCGCCCCTCGCGGTAGACGATGTGCACCGCCAGCGCCGGGGGTTCGAAATCGCGCAGCACGCGGTTCAGGCGCCCCTGCTGCTGCAGGTCGTGCACCTGGTAGCTCATGCAGCGGGTCAGCCCGGCATCTCGGCAGGCGGCGGCAATCGCCGCCTGGTTGGTGGCGCAGCTCAGGCGCGGCTGGAAGGCCAGGTTGAACACCTCGCCCTGGTTGTGGAAGCGCCACTCGGGCAGGCGCGCGTCGGCGCTGGAGTGCAGCAGCCGGTGTCGGCTGAGGTCTTGCGGTAGCGCTGGCGTGCCGTGGCGGGCCAGGTAGGCGGGGCTGGCGCAGAGTATCCGACGGATACTGCCGACCTGGAGGGCAAACAGCGAGGAGTCGGGCAGGGTGCCGACCAGCACGGCGACGTCCACGCCCTCTTCATGCAGGTTGGGAAAGCGGTCGAGGTAGCGGGCGAACACCTGCACCTCGGGGTAGTCGTCCAGGTAGTCGAGCAGGATCGGCGTGAGCAGTTGCTGGCCGAACAGCAGCGGCATGCTCAGGTTGAGCTGACCACGCGGCTGCAGGTGCAGGCCGCTGGCCGACGCCTCGGCCTCGTCGACTTCCCGCAGGATGCGCTGGCAGTCGCCGACGAAGCGCCGGCCGGCTTCGGTCAGGCCGACGCCGCGGGTGCTGCGCTGCAGCAGGGCGACGCCCAGGCGGCGCTCCAGGGCATCGATGGCGCGGCTCACGGTAGGGGGCGAGAGATTCAACCGACGCGCGGCGGCCGCCAGGCTGAGGTCGCCGGCCACCGCCTGGAACACCCGCATCTCATGGTGGCGGTCCATGCCTCAGCCTCGCTGCTGGGGATTCAGCGCCGGGTTGCGGCTCAGCTGCGCGGCGCAGAAGTCGACGAAACTGCGTACCTTGGCCGGCACCTTGCGCCCGCCCTGATAGACCACGTGGATCGGTAGCGGCGGTTGCTCGAACTCCTCCAGGACTATTTCCAGTTCGCCGGCGGCGACCTTGCCGGCCACCTGGTAGGACAGCACCCGGGTCAGGCCCCAGCCGAGGCTGGCGGCATTGATCGCCGCCTGGTTGGCGGTGACCACCAGGCGTGGCTCGGGACGCACGTGGATGGGGCCATCGGCGCCGACGAACTGCCAGTCGCTGACCAGGGTGCTGCTGGCGGCCATGACGATGCGCTGCGCGGTCAAGTCCTCTGGGTGCTGCGGCCGGCCATGGGCGGCCAGGTAGCTGGGCGCAGCGCAGATCACCCGGCGTACCGCGCCGACCGGCACGGCGTGCAGGCCACTGTCGGGCAGGTTGCCGATGCGCACGGCGACATCGATGCCCTCGTCGAGCATGCTCACCACCCGGTCGACCAGCAGCGCCTTGATGCTCACCGCCGGGTACTGCTCGAGGTAGTCGACCAGCACCGGGGTCACGTACAGCTCGCCGAACAGCACCGGCGCGGTGAGGCACAGCTGGCCACGGGGGATGGCGTGGCTGCCGGCCGCCGACTCTTCGGCTTCTTCCAGCTCGGCGAGAATCCGCCGGCAGTCCTCGACATAGCGCTGGCCGGCCTCGGTGATGTGCACGCTGCGGGTGGTGCGGGCCAGCAGCAGGGTGCCGATGCGCTCCTCCAGGGCCGCCACGGCGCGGGTCACGCTGGGCGGCGACATGGCCAGACGGCGCGCGGCGGCGGCGAAACTGTGTTCCTCGGCCACGGCGAGAAACACCTGCATTTCCTGGAATCTGTCCATCGCGCGGCTCCTGGGCGTTAGAGCCGGAGTCTGGGCGACTTATTGCAATTTCTGCAATAGAACCGGCGCGACAGTGGGGATTGCTCTGTTTTTAGTCGGGCTCGGCAAAGCCCAGGCGCGGCCCTATTCGGCCAGCCGCACCTGATTGCGTCCGCTGTGCTTGGCCAGGTACAGGGCGCGGTCGGCCTGTTCCATCAGCTCGCTGGCGCCCAGCGCCGGCGCACAGGCGATGCCGGCGCTGAGGCTGACGTTGAAGCCGCCGCTGGCCGCGCTAAAGCGGATGGCGG
>DASUOY010000192.1:0-5076 GCA_036276395.1 Pseudomonas sp. | reverse complement strand
TCTACGACCGCACCGCCCTCAGCGGCCTGGACGGCGCCCTGCAGGTGCAACTGAACTCGCACCAGCTGCACCTGCAGGTCAGTGAACTGCGCCTGCAAGAGGTCAACCCCGGCATGCCCCTGGGCCCCCTGAGCCTGAGTGGCAGCTACCAGGCGCCGCTGGCGCAGCTCGGCCAGGGCCGGCTGCAACTGGGCGAAAGCCACAGTGCACTGATGGGTGGCCAGGTGCAGATCGCTGCCGGGCAATGGGACCTGGCCGCGGGCGAACTATTACTGCCGCTCAAGGTGCAGGGCCTGGAACTTGAGCAGCTTTTTATCCTCTACCCCACAGAGGGCCTGGCCGGTAGCGGCACGCTCGATGGCCTGCTGCCCCTGCGTATCGATGCCGCCGGGGTGACCATCCACCAAGGCCAGTTAGCCGCGCGCCAGCCCGGTGGCCAGCTGCAGTTCCACTCCGAACGGATTCGCGCCCTGGGCCGCAGCAACCCGGCCATGCAACTGGTAACCCAGTCCCTGGAGGATTTCCGCTATGGGGCCCTGAGCAGCCAGGTCAACTACGATCAGCAGGGCAAGCTGCAGCTCGATATCCGCCTGCAAGGGCAGAACCCGGCCATCGAAGGAGGCCGGCCCATCCACTTCAATATCAAGCTGGAAGAGGACATCCCCAGCCTGCTGGCCAGCCTGCAACTGACCGACAAGGTCAGCGAGATCATCCAGCAACGCGTCCAGCAGCGTATGCTGCAACGCAAGGCCAAGCCGGCCCCGCAAGAGCCATAGGAGAGCGCCATGCGCCTGCGTAGTTGTTTCGCCGCCCTGCTGATGGGCCTGCTCAGCGCAGCCTGTACCCCCACGGTACAACTGGCGATGCCCAACGAGCCGATCAATATCAACCTCAATGTGAAGATCGAGCACGAAATCTATATCAAGGTGGATAAAGCCCTGGACAACATGTTCAGCGAATCCAGCGGACTGTTTTGAGGAGCCTGACCATGACCCTGTTGAAACGCTTTGCCGGCCTGTTGCTGCTGCTCAGCCTGAGCCTGCCGGCCGCCGCCCTGAACCTCAACGAAGCCATGTCCGCCCTGGGTGATGCCAAGGCCAGCGGCCAGCTGGGCGAGATGCCCAATGGCTACCTGGGAGTGGTCAAGGGTGACGGCCAGGCCGCGGAAATCGCCCGCCTGATCAACCAGGCGCGCCGCGCCGAATACCAGAAGCTGGCGGCGCAGAACAGCATCCAGCTCAGCGACGTGGAAGCCATAGCCGGGCAGAAAGCCCTGGATAAGACCCCGCCCGGGCAATATATCCAGGTGCAGGGGCAGTGGCAGCGCAAGTAGCCGCCAGTTGCCCCTCGGCGCGCCCGCCTAGTGGGCGCGCCGTTCGCCCCAGAACTGCTCGGCCAACAGCTGCAATCGCTCGGCCAGCCCGGCCACATGGTCGGCGGCATTGCGGCTCTGGTCGCTGGCCAGCACATTGCCGTCGCTGGCCTGGCGGATGCCATCCAGATTGCGCTGGATGCTGTCGCCCACCGCACTCTGCTGCTCCACCGCCGCGGCGATCTGCACGCTCATATCGCTGATCTCACCAACCCGCTGGTTGATGCCGTCCAGGGCCTGGGCCGCCAGCAGCGCCTGCTCGACGCTGACCCCGGCCTGGGCATGGCTGCGCTGCATGGCCTGCACCGCCTGAGCGGTGCTGCTGCGCAGGGTGTCGATGGTCTGCTGGATCTGCGCGGTGGACTGCTGGGTACGCGAAGCCAGGCCGCGCACCTCGTCGGCCACCACGGCAAAACCGCGCCCGGCCTCGCCGGCCCGGGCCGCCTCGATGGCGGCATTCAAGGCCAGCAGATTGGTCTGCTCGGCAATCCCCTGGATCACCTCCAGCACCCGGTTGATCTCCAGGCCATGGCGCTCCAACTGGTGGATCACCGCACTGCTGTGCTGCACCTCGCCGGCCAGATCGTCGATCTGCTGGCGGGTCTGCTCGACCAGTTGCAGGCCACGGTCGGTTTCCTGATTGACCAGGCTGGCCGCGCTGGCGGTGAGCTGGGCGTTGCGCGCCACCTCCTGCACGCTGCTGGCCAATTGGCCGATGGCGCTGACCACCTGGGCGGTTTCATCCTGCTGCTGGACGCTGGCGCTGTTGCTGCCGTCCACCGCCGCCACCAGTTCGGCGGCCTCCTGGCGCAGCTCGCGCGCCGAGTCGGCCATGCGCCCCACCACCGCGCGGGTTTCGGCCGCAAGCATATGCAGGGCGAAATCGATCTGCCCGAAGGCATCGCCGCGTCCGCTATACAGCAGCTGGCTCAAGGGGTTGTCGGCGATCCCCCGGGCCTTGCGCACCAGCCGGTCCAGGGGGCGCAGGCTGTGCAGCAGCCAGCCGCCCTGGACCAGCCCGAGCACTCCCGCGAGCAGCACGGCCTGGCCCCAGCCGAGCACTCCGGCCAGGCCTAGGGTGGCGCAGCAGGCCAGGGCCAGGCCGGCACTGCCCAGGGCATGGCGCAGCCCCTGGCCGATACGCGGCGACCGCAAGGCCCGCGGCGTCTTGCCGGCGCGCAGCTTGGCATAAAGCGCCTCGGCCGCGGCCACCTGGGCGGCGCTGGCGCGGGTGCGCACCGACTGGTATTCCACCAGCTGGCCATCGCGCAGCACCGGCGTGACATAGGCGCTGACCCAGTAATGGTCGCCATTCTGGCAGCGGTTCTTTACCAGGCCCATCCACGAGCGACCGGCCTTGAGGGTCTGCCACAGATGGGCAAAGGCCGCCGGCGGCATGTCCGGGTGGCGCACTATGTTGTGGTTGCTGCCCAGCAGCTGGGCCTCGGTAAAACCGCAGACCTGGATAAAGTCGCGGTTGACGTAGCTGATCGCCCCCTTGGGGGTGGTGGTGGAAAGGATATTGGCGCTGGCCGGGAACTCGACCTGGCGCCCGCTAAGCGGGAGATTGATTTTCATTGTTGTACCCGACTCGTTCTGGGTTCTTGGGGTTGCTCGCACATCAGGCTGCAGGGGCCGGCAAGCGCCTCGTCCTGGCTAAAGCGGCGCTGCAGCTCGGCGGCCGGGCGCGGTTTGCCGAACCAGTAGCCCTGGGCATAACGGCAACCCTCCTGAAGCACAAAATCGAGCTGGGCGGCGCGCTCCACGCCCTCGGCCACCACCTCCAGGCCCAGGCTGTGGCCCAGCCCGATAATCGCCCGGCTGATGGCGCTGAGTTCGCCGTCGTCCGGGGCGCCGCCGATAAAACTCTTGTCCACCTTGAGGATGTGCAGGGGAAAGCGCTTGAGGTAGCCAAGCGAGCTGTAGCCGGTGCCGAAATCATCCAGGGCCAGCAGCACGCCCAGGCTGGCCAGCTCCCGCAGGCTGCCCAGGGTGTGGGCGCTGTCCTCCATCAACTGGCTTTCGGTGATTTCCAGAATCAGACTGCTGGCTGGCAGGCCGCTGTCCTGCAGGATGTCGATCAGCCGTGGAATAAAACTCGGCTGCTGCAACTGGCGGCTGGAGATATTCACCGAACAGCGCAACTGCGGCTGGCCGGCCAGTTGCCAGGCGCGGGTCTGGGCGCAGGCCTGCTGCAGCACCCAGTCGCCGACCCGGATGATTTCCCCCGATTCCTCCAGCGCCGGAATAAATTCCAGCGGCGAGATCAGCCGCTCGCCACTGCGCCAGCGCAGCAGGGCCTCCACCCCGCTCAGGATGGCCTGGCCAGCATCGATGCGGCAGATCGGCTGGTAATGCAGCTCCAGCTCGCCGTTATCCAGGGCCTGGCCCATCGCCGATTCCATCGCCAGATGGCGCTGCGCGGCCAGTTGCAGCTCCTCGCTGTAACGGGCGAACTGCGCCTTGCCCGCGGCCTTGGCGCGGTACAGAGCCAGATCGGCGGCCTGCAGGGCATCGAGCAGCTTGCCCTTGTCCTGCAGCGGCGCGATGCCGATGCTGGCGTTGACCACCAGGGTGCGCTCGTCCAGATGCAGCGGCTGGTGCAGGCCATCGAGGATGCGCTGCGCCACCCGTTCGGCATCGCCGGCGCAGCTCAGGTCGTCCAGCAGCACGACGAACTCGTCGCCACCAAAGCGAAACAGCTGGTCGCCCGGACGCAGACAGGCGCTCAGGCGCCGCGCCACTTCCACCAGCACCCGATCGCCCACGGCATGGCCGAGGCTGTCGTTGATCAGCTTGAAACGATCCAGGTCGACGAACAGCAAGGCCGCCTCCCGCGCCCCGGCCCGGTGCTGGCGCTGCAGGGCCTGCTGCAACTGCTCATCGAGGCCAGTGCGATTGGCCAGCCCGGTCAGCGGGTCGTGGCGCGCCGCATGCCGCAGGTGCTGCTCGGCCTGCTTGCGCGCGCTGATATCGGTTTGCGAACCGGCCATGCGCGGCTGCCCCGCCTCGCTCTCCTCGGCCACCCCGCGCACCAGCACCCAGGCATAGTCGCCATCGCGCTTGCGCATGCGGTATTCGTGATGGAGCAAGGCGCTGCGGCCCTGCAGATGGGCGTCGATGGCCTGACGCAGGCCCGGCAGATCGTCGGGATGCACCCGGGCGAACCAGCCCTGGCTGGCATCGCCTATGGCGTCGCGGCTGACCCCGAGCATGCTCGCCCAGCGCTCCGAGACATACAGCCGGTCCTGGCCCACATGCCAGTCCCAGAGGCCGTCATTGGCCCCACGCAAGGCCCGCGCATAACGTGCCTCGCTGTCCTCCAGGGCGCTGTGCTGGGCCACGCTGTAGGTGTCGATGGCCAGGGCGATATCGAAGAACACCGCCTTCAGCAGGCTGGCGTAGAGCTGGCAGTGCGGATGCTCGGCGAACAGGCTGCCGAGCATCCGGTCCAGGTAGAGGCGATAGGCGCCCAGGTACCACTTCAGCTCCAGGCCCACCTGCTGGTGGATCATGCCGATGCGCAGGCGCCCGTGGACGTAGGCCCCATCGAAGTCGCCGCGCCACAGGTCCTGGTAGTAGCTGCCCTGACTGTGCTTGAGGCGTTCGATGGTCTGCGGCGATTGCAGCAGCGCCGCCGGCGTGGCGAAACACTGCAGATGTTCGTAGAGCTGCTCGACAAAGGCCTGCTGCGCCGGCGCCAT
>DASUOY010000191.1:0-2203 GCA_036276395.1 Pseudomonas sp. | reverse complement strand
AGCTGGTCGCCCATGTCGTGACCGAGGGTGTCGTTGAGGTCCTTGAAGTTGTCCAGGTCGATAAACAGCAGGGCGCCCTGCTGGATGCCGCGCGAGTGCTTGGCCAGCGCCAGTTGCAGGCGGTCGAGCAGCAGGCGGCGGTTGGGCAGGCCGGTCAGGGGGTCGTAGAAGGCCAGCTGGTTGATCTTCTCCAGGTTCTTGCGGTGTTCGGTGATGTCGGTGGAGATGCCGCACAGGGCATAGATCTGGCCTCGGGCATCGCGCAGCGGCAGCTTCACCGAGAGAAAGGCGCGCTCGGTGCTGCCTTGCAGGTCGCGATTGACCTCCTCGGCTTCCACCCGTTCGCCGAACTTGAGCACGCGGCGGTCGTTCTCGTGCAGGTTGCTGGCCGTCTCGCCGTCGAAGAAGGCTTCGTCGGTCTGGCCGATCACCTGTTCCAGGGGCTTGTTGAACAGTTCGCAGACCTTGCGGTTGGCGTACTGATAGCGCAGCTGTTCGTCCTTGATATAGATATAGGCCTCGACGCTGTCGAGGATGGTGTTCAGGCGTTGTTCGCTGGCTTGCAGGTGACGGGTTTTCTCGCCGACCTGGCGGCGCAGCAGCAGGGCGCCGACCAGCGTCAGCACCAGCAGGGCACAGAGGGCGGCCAGGCCCCACCAGAACGCCGGGGGAATATGCAGCTGCGGCCGTTCCCCGCCCCAGCGCTGCAGGGTCTGGTAGTAGAAGGACGAGGGCGAGTTCTGCCAGCTCTGCAGGTGCTTGTCGATGCTGGCCAGCAGGTCGGCGTTCTGCCCCTTGCGGGTGGCATAGAACAGCTGCGCCGGCTGGAACATGATGGGGGTGCTGAGCAGTTTGTAGCGCGGCGCATGGAAGTCACCGAAGCGCTGGTTGGCCACCACGGCGTCGGCGCGGCCGCTGGCGACCTGCTCGAAGCCTTGCGGCAGGTTCGGCACGCTCACCAGGGTGGCGTTCAGGCCAAAGCTGTGCAGCAGGTCGCGCAGATAGGTTTGCTGGATCGAGCCCTCGAGCACCGCGATGCGTCGGTCTTTGAGGTCCAGCAGCGATTCGAGTTTGATCTCGCCACGGCTGTAGAGCTGCGACCAGCTGAACAGCGAGGGCACCTTGTGAAAGTCCATGGTCTGGGCGCGGATTTCGTTATAGGCCACATCCGGCATTAGATCGATATCGCCGCGCTCCAGCATTTCCAGGCAGCGTTGCCACTCGCATGGCATGGGGGTCAGCTGCCAGTCTTCCTGGCGGGCGATCTCGCCCAGCAGCTCGCCGAGAATGCCGGAGATCTTGCCATCCTCGCCCAGGAGGATTTTCGGTTCATTGGCATATACCCCGACGCTGACCGCGCGGTGTTGCGCCCAGGCATGTCCCGGCCAAGTCAAGAAGCCCAGCAGGCATAGGCAAAGCAAGGTGCGTGAGCGTAACCACAGGCGCTTCATGCGGGAGCCGGCTTCCATCCGATAAGTCCATGGGCTAACAATAGCCAGAATATTGGGCCGCTGCCGGGCTTGCTGGCAAATGGCTAGTTTGCTGCTACGCCGCCCAACCTTGGTAGATATAGGTCATGGCCTTGGGGCCTTGCAGGTAGCGGTTGTGCAGCTGGCCAATGGTGAAACCGCCAGCCGTGAGCAGGGCGACAATATCGCGGTTGAGGTGGCAGCCGCCCGCCAGGGGTTTCCACAGCGGCGTCAGGCGATTCTGCCAGCGCAGCACGGCTGGGTCCGGGGCCATGCCGTGTTCGCAGAACCACAGGCGCCCGCCCGGTTTGAGCACCCGGCGCATTTCGCCCAGGGCCGCCACGGCGTCGGGAATGGTGCACAGGGTAAAGGTGCAGACGATGCTGTCGAAGCTGGCGTCGGGCGCCTGAATCTGCCCCAGTTCCAGGGCGATCATCTGCAGGGGAATGCTGATGGCCGCCGCGCGCTGTTTGGCCAGCTGTTGCATCTCGGCGCTGGGGTCGACGCCGACTATCGCGCTGACCTTCGCCGCATCGTAGAACTCGAGATTGAGCCCGCTGCCAATGCCGATTTCCAGTACCCGGCCCTGGGCCTGGGGCACTATCTGCGCGCGGGCCTGCATCACTTCGCCCATGCCGCAGGCGAAGTCGATCAGGTGGGGCAGCACATAACGCTGGTAAAGGCCCATCAGGCTCCCGTCAATCGTCGTTGCTAGCGTGCGCCGGCTCGTTGTT
>DASUOY010000190.1:0-3017 GCA_036276395.1 Pseudomonas sp. | reverse complement strand
CCGCTATTAGCGGGCTTTGTTGTTTATATGCCTGGATTAACGGCGTGAAGGCAGTGCGGCTATTACATCTTCGGCCTGTAGGCCCTTATCGCGTTGCATTACGGCAAACTCGACGCGTTGGCCTTCGACCAATACGCGGTGGCCTTCGCCGCGAATAGCGCGGAAGTGCACGAATATATCGTCGCCAGAGTCGCGGGAAATAAAACCGAACCCTTTGGAGGTGTTGAACCATTTGACGGTGCCGGTCTCGCGCTCGCCAATATCCTGGGCGCTTGCCTTGTTGCGCGGTTGCATGCGCAGGTTGGTTGCAAGGTGCAGGGCTACTGCCGCCGCGATGATGATCAGGCTAAACAGGCTGGCTGGCTGGTTGGCGATCAGTTCGAGCGGTGCGAGCAGAATCAGGGCTTGCAGCAAGGAGCCGATGACCAGCAGGGCGGATACGACGTTCTGCAGTTGATGGCGCAGGCCGGCATGCCAGATGGGCAGTTGCGGCGCCAGAATCAGGTTAAGCAGGCCGAACAAGGCAAGGCAGAGAGCGCTGGGTTGTTGCAGAAAGGCTTGGGAGGTATTGCCAAGGCTGGGTACGAAGGAAAGTAGCAGGGCAGTAAAGCCTGTAAGCAGGTGGACGATTTTCAGCATGTGGAATGAGCTCACTTAATTTAACGAGGATCACTAGGAGGAGCTGGCTCGCGCACTTAGCCATTTAAAGGAGGGAGATTGGATGCGTGCGAGTTCAGCCTATGCGCTGGCCCAGAGGCTCGGGCCAGCGACACGGGGCGTATTTAACAGCAAAGAGGTGGGCTTCTCAATCAGGCGCTGAGTGCAGGCTCGGTTGAGCTTGGGTTTACTTGGTTGCGGCCGCTGCGCTTGGCTTCATAGAGTGCATCGTCGGCACGGGTCAGCAGGCTTTCGAAGGTGTCGCCGGCCTGGGCCATGGCGAAGCCGAACGAGGCGGTGATGCTGTCGAGTACTTCGTCTGTGCGGCGAACCTTGATGCGCAGGGACTGAATCTTGATCCGCAGTTTTTCGGAAAAAGCGAAGGCGCTGCTGGGGGTGGGGCAGTCGTGCAATATCACGCAAAACTCTTCGCCGCCATAACGTGCAGCCATGGCACGAGGGGGCAGCAGGTCGCGCAGCAGCTGGCCTACATGCTGCAGCACGCGGTCGCCGAGGGGGTGGCCGTACTGGTCGTTGAATTGTTTGAAATGGTCGATATCCAGCATGACCAGAGCAACCCCTTTGGGGTCGTTGCTGAGGGTTTGTTCCAGCAGGCGGCTGAAGGCATTACGGTTGAATACCTGGGTCAGGCTGTCCAGAGTAGCGGCGATATGGGCGCGCTCCAGCTGGTTGCGCAGGTTCTTGATCTCGCTTTGGGCGGCATGCAGGCGGTAGAGAAACTTGTCCTGCTGATCCTGCATCAGTTGGGTGCTTTGCTGCAGATCGTTCAAGACCTGGGGCAGGTCGTCGATCAAGGGTTCTTGCAGCGCAGCCAACCCTTGTTCCAGGCTGGATTGATAGTTACGGCTGCCGAGAATGCTGCGCGAGACATTGCCTTCGATATCGTCAACCAGCTCTATGACTTGCTGTTGGCCGGCGCGGGCTTCTTCGAGTTCGCCGTGAATGATGTATTCGCGAAACAGCTTGGCGGCGGTTTCGGACGGAAAGCAGTCGAAGTCGCTGACGGTTTTGTCCAGGCGGCGGTTGAGTTCGGGTTCCAGGCCTTTGCAATAGGTGTACCAGAGCGCGTAGTGCACCGGGTTTGGCGGGATATCGTGACGCATCATCAGCGGTACGGCCTTTTTCAGGAGTGCCGCGGCGTCGCGGGTCTCCTCAGGGTACAGCTCAAGAATGCTGGGGGCTTGGTTCGGCTTGTTCATGCACGTCACTGTGGCAAATTGCGATTGCCCAAAGCATAGAACAGCTGCCGTTCCCTCGCCTAGCAAAAGGCCCGGGGAATCGGGCCTTTTGCCTAAATGGTTCAGGCGTCGAGCAGGCTACGCAGCATCCAGGCTGTTTTTTCATGGACTTGCATGCGCTGGGTAAGCAGATCAGCGGTAGGTTCGTCGCTGACTTTGTCCAGCAGCGGGAAGATGCCGCGGGCGGTACGCACCACCGCCTCCTGGCCCTGGACCAGTTGCTTGATCATGTCGGTGGCGCTGGGTACGCCTTCTTCTTCCTTTATGGACGACAGGCGCGCATAGGCTGCGTAGGTGCCGGGGGCGGGGAAGCCCAGGGCGCGGATGCGCTCGGCAATCAGGTCGACGGCCAGGGCCAGTTCGTTGTACTGGCCTTCGAACATCAGGTGCAGGGTGTTGAACATCGGGCCGGTGACGTTCCAGTGAAAGTTGTGGGTTTTCAGGTACAGGGTGTAGGTGTCGGCAAGCAGGCGTGACAGACCTTCGGCTATGGCAGCGCGATCCTGCTCGGCGATTCCGATATTGATTTCCATACCATTTTTCCTCTCAGGTGGCTGTGGGCATTGGCTGCCTCTGGATTTTGGCTGAGCCTAGCATGAGCCCTGTTGGGCGCTATCGAGATTAAAACTAATCAAGCTCATGCTTGGAGGCTATTGGCTACGCGGGGTTCAACTTGTGCGCAACAGCCTGGCCAGTACCTTGGGGTAGCTGGTTGGGAGCAGGCGTTGAATCCAGTCGAGCAGGTGGGCATCCTTGCCAATTAGGATGCGTGGACGCTTGGCCTTTATGCCGGCGAGTATTGTCCGGGCGGCCTGTTCCGGGGTGGTGCGGGCCACCTTGTCGAATCTGGCGGCGGCGCGCGCGGCGTCCTGTCGGCCGTCTATGCCGCGGTAGAAACGTGCGGCGCGGGCGATATTGGTCTTGATGCCCCCGGGGTGGACGCAGCAGGCTTTGACGTCGCTCTGGCAGAGCTCCTGGCGCAGGGCTTCGGTAAAGCCGCGCACGGCGAATTTGCTGGCGTTATAGGCGCCTTGCGAGGGCATGCTGACAATGCCGAAGATGCTCGAAATATTGACGATATGTCCGGCATTGTTTTCCAGC
>DASUOY010000189.1:0-3926 GCA_036276395.1 Pseudomonas sp. | reverse complement strand
TCCAGCTCGGCGAGCATCGGCGCGGTCACCCCCTTGAGCCGCGCATAACCCCGGGCCGAGCGCGCGGACAGCCGCGCATTGGCCAGCGCCACGGGAATGCCGCGTTTGCCGCACTGATGGATATGGTTGGGCCATAGCTCGGTTTCCATAATCACCGCCAGCTTGGGCTGCACCTTGCGCAGAAAACGCGCCGCGGCCCAGGGCAGGTCATAGGGTAGGTAGCAGTGCTGCACCCGCCCGGCATACTCGCCGCCGCCGAACATCGCCTGAATCCGCTCGGAACCGGTCGGGGTCATGCACGTTATGGTGATCGGCAGATCCGGGTAGCGCACCAGCAGCTCACGCACCAGGGGCGCGGCGGCGATGCTCTCGCCCACCGACACCGCATGCAGCCAGATGCCGCCGGGCTTGAGGGTTGGCAGGCCAAAGGCAAAACGCTCGCCGATGCGTTTGGCATAGGCCGGCGCCTGCCAGGCACGCCAGGCCAAACGCCCGGCAACCAGCGGCAGGCCGAGATGGAACAGCAGGGTGTAGAGGCTTCTATTCATGGGCGCGCAGCTTAACAGAGTGACTCCGGCTGATCAGCCGATGGCCTGCAGGTGCTCGGCAAAGCACTCCGCCAACCACAGCGCGGCCGGGCCCAGGGCCTCGTCGCGGCGGCAGACCAGCTCCACCACCAGCGGCGGCGGCGTCCAGTCGCTGCTCAGCTCCACCAGCTGGCTCTGGTAGGTCGGGTACTGCACCACATGGCGCGGCAGCCAGGCCCAGCCGAGGTTGCGCATCAACAACTCGGCCATGGCGTAGAAACTGTCGGTGCGCCAGACGGACGGGCTGAGCTGCTCGCCGCCAGGGTAATGGCTGTCCTGCGGCGCCATCAGCAGCTGGCGATGGCGGGCCAGTTCGCGCCGGTCGACATGCCCGGCCCCGGCCAGGGCGTGGCCGGCGCCGCACACTGTGACCATCTCGATGGTGCCCAGGCGCTGACGTTCCAGGGCATCGGGCATCTGCTCATGGTGGAACAGCAGGCCGAGATCGGCGCGACGTTCCAGCAGCTTGCGCGCCACCTCGCCCTGGGCGCCGCTGGCCAGTTGCACCTCCAGCAAGGGGAATTTGCGCGCCAGGGCCTCCAGGCTGTCCAGCACCGGCTGGTAGGGCATGGCCTCGTCCTGGGCCAGGCGCAAGCGCACCTCCTCGCCGCGCACCAGGCCCAGTGCCCGCCCTTCCAGGCGCTGGCACTGACGCAACACCTCGCGCGCCTCTTCCAACAGGGACAGGCCGGCGGCGGTCAGGCGCGGCTGGCGGCCACTGCTGCGCTCGAACAGCAGCACACCGAGATCGGTCTCCAGCATGGCGATAGAGCTGCTCACCGCCGACTGGGCGCGGCCGATCTGCCGCGCCACGGCGGAGAACGACTGGCCCTCGGCCACGCCGACGAACAGGCGGATCTGCTCCAGGCTCCACTGCATAACCCATCTCCTTTACAGATAGCTAATCACTTTATCCCATCACCCAGACAACTAGAATGGCCGCCAGACCACACAGGAGGTTCACCATGAGCGGCTATCTCTATCTCGCTGTCGCCATCACCGCCGAAGTTATCGCCACCACCTCGATGAAGGCGCTGGATGGTTTCAACAAACCCCTGCCCCTGATTCTGGTGGTGGTCGGTTACGCCATCTCCTTCTGGATGCTCAGCCTGGTGGTGAAAAGCATCCCGGTCGGCGTCGCCTACGCGGTGTGGGCGGGCCTGGGCATAGTGCTGGTGAGCATCGCCGCGGTGTTTCTCTACCAGCAGCGCCTGGATCTGCCGGCCATGCTCGGCATGGGCCTGATAGTCGCCGGAGTGGTGGTGATCCAGCTGTTCTCGCAGAGCGTCGGCCACTGATCAGGCGAGCGGCCCCGGCCGCTCGCGTTATACTGCGCGCCTGTTTTTCCCATGAGCGCGCCCATGTCCCAGGCTCTAAGCACTGATGTATTGATCATTGGCGGCGGCATCGCCGGTCTCTGGCTGAATGCGCGCCTGCGCCGCCAGGGCTTCGCCACCCTGCTGGTGGAAAACGCCCGTCTCGGCGGCGGGCAGAGCGTCAAGTCCCAGGGGATTATCCATGGCGGCGCCAAGTACGCCCTGCACGGCGCCCTGAGCGGCGCCTCGGAAGCCATAGCCGATATGCCCAGGCGCTGGCGCGAAGCCCTGAGTGGCAGCGGCGAGCTGGACCTGTCCGGTGTGCGCCTGCTGTCCGAGGCCCATTACCTGTGGTCCCCCGGCAGCCTGGCCGGCAATATCACCAGTTTCTTCGCCAGCAAGGCGGTGCGCGGCCGGGTCGAGCGGGTTTTGGGCGAGCAGCTGCCGCCGGCCCTGCAACACCCCAAGTTCAAGGGCAAGGTCTACCGCCTGGCCGAGCTGGTGCTGGACGTGCCGAGCCTGATCGAGCGCCTTAGCGAGTTGGCTGGCGATGGCCTGCTGGCCGCTGAGCGCATCGAGCCGCTGCGCGAACAGGGCGAGCTGGTCGGCCTGCGGGTCGATGGCCGCGAGATTCGCGCGCAACGCATCATCCTTAGCGCCGGGCGCGGCAATGCCGAACTGCTCGCCGCCCTGGGCCTGAGCCAACCCGCGCAGCAACTGCGGCCGCTGCATATGGTGCTGGTCAAGGGCCCGAGCCTGAAACCGCTGTACGCCCATTGCCTGGGCGGCGGACCGAAGCCGCGGGTTACTGTTACCACTCATCCGGCCGCCGACGGCCAATGGGTCTGGTACCTGGGCGGCGACCTGGCCGAAGCCGAGGGCGTGGCCCGCGACGAGGCGGCGCAGATCAAGGCCGCGCAGCAGGAACTGGCCGAACTGCTGCCCTGGGTCGATCTGTCCGCCGCGCAGTGGGCCACCCTGCGCGTCGAGCGCGCCGAGCCGGCGCAATCCGGCCTGGTGCGCCCGGACAATGCCTTTCTCAACGAACAGGGCAGGCTGTTGGTCGGTTGGCCGACTAAACTGGCACTAGCCCCGGATTTCGCCGACCGCGTGCTCGCCGCCCTAGAGCGCGACGGCATCCGCCCGGCGAGCCATGGGCCGCTGCCCGCGCTGCCGCGTCCGTGCGTCGCGCCCGCCGTCTGGGAGGAATTGTTCTGATGCATCCCCTGCACAGCCTGCACAATCTGCATCGCCCCCTGGGCGCCACCGACCTGCTGGTGTCGCCGCTCGGCCTGGGCACGGTCAAGCTCGGCCGCGACCAGGGGGTGAAATACCCCAACGGTTTTCGCATCCCCGACGATGCCGCGGCGCGCCAGTTGCTGGCCCTGGCCCATGACTTGGGCATCAACCTGCTGGACACCGCGCCGGCCTACGGCAACAGCGAAAGCCGCCTCGGCCCGCTGCTACGCGGGCAACGCCAGCAGTGGGTGATAGTCAGCAAGGTGGGCGAGGAGTACGAGGACGGCCAGTCGCGCTTCGATTTCAGCCCCGCCCACACGCGCTTCTCGGTGGAGCGCAGCCTCAAGCGCCTGCAGACCGACTATATCGACCTGGTCTTGGTGCATTCCGACGGCAACGACGTCGCCATCCTGCGCGATAGCGGCGTGTACGAAACCCTGGCCGAGCTTAAGCGCGAAGGCAAGATCCGTGGCTTCGGCCTCTCCGGCAAGACCGTGGAGGGCGGCCTGCTGGCCCTCCAGCAAGGCGACTGCGCCATGGTCACCTACAACCTCAACGAACAGAGCGAGCTGCCGGTACTGGACCATGCCGAGCAGCATGGCAAGGGCATCCTGATCAAAAAGGCCCTGGCCAGTGGCCATGCCTGCCTCAAGCCAGATGAAGACCCGGTGCGCGCCAGCTTCGAGCTGATTTTCGCCCATCCTGCAGTGACCAGCGCTATTGTCGGCACCATCAATCCCGAGCACCTGACGCAGAATGTCGCCATCGCGGAGGCGGTCATCCA
>DASUOY010000188.1:0-9844 GCA_036276395.1 Pseudomonas sp. | reverse complement strand
CTGCTTCTTCGAATCCATGCCTTTGCTCATGATCGCTACCTCGGTTTAGATGCTGCGTGGGTGATGCGGCAAACCTTGTGCTTGTGCGTCATAGTGAACTCCGCCACTGCCTGAGCCGGATTGAGCCAGTCTACGCCCTTGGCCCGGGAATAGCTGGGCAGTTATAGCCCTGTGGATTTGCTCGGGTCGCACCCGTGCGGTTCGACTGGTTAACAGTTCCGTGGCAAGTCTGTGCGTTGTCGGTGACAGCCGGCGGCGGCGGTCGCATCATGGCGGCTATTGCATGCGGGGAACTAATAGAGAGTCTGCCCTAGATGAGCTTGAGCGAAGCACCCCTGATCTATGCCGGGCAAAGCGTGGCCGGCCAAGTGCGCGGACATAACGAAGATGCGCTGCTCTGCTGCCCGCAGTTGCGCTTGTGGGCCATAGCCGATGGCATGGGTGGCCATCAGTGCGGCGAAGTGGCCAGCGCGCTGGCCCTGCAACAGTTGCAGCAGGCCTGTGCCGATGGCAGCGAACTGGTCGCTGCGGTGCATGCGGCCAACCGCGCGGTGCAGGCCGTGTCCGCAGGGGATGGGGTGGAACGTGGCATGGGTACCACCCTGGTGGCGGTGCAGTTTAGCCAGGCCGAGTTTGCCGTTGCCTGGGTCGGCGACAGCCGCGCCTACCGCATCAGCGCCGAGCGGATCGAGCCGCTGACCCGCGATCACAGCTGGGTGCAGGCCATGGTCGACGCCGGGCAGCTAAGCGCCGAGGCGGCGCGCAGCCATCCGCGGCGCAATGTGATACTGCAGTGCCTGGGGCGTGACGATCAGGCGCTGGACGTGGGCCTGCAGCAGGGCAGTCTGGGCCCGAATGAGCTGTTGCTGCTGTGCAGTGACGGCCTGACGGGCGAGCTGACCGATGAGCAGATCCAGCATCTGTGCAGCAACGCACAGACCCTCGACGAGCTGGTGGATGGCCTGATCGGCGCGGCCAATCAGGCGGGCGGCAAGGACAATATCTCCTGTATTGTGCTCGGTCGCGCGGCCGCCGCAGCGAATGAGCCGCCGCGCCCGCGGAGCTTTCTTAGCCGCCTGTTCAATCCCGGTAATTCCTCCCCAGATGTGCGCTGACTGTCATGACTGAACTGTTGATCGATATTCCCGGCTATCAAGTGCATGGCCGCCTGGGCAAGGGCGGCATGGCCGAGGTCTACCTGGCCACTCAGCAATCCCTGCACCGCAAGGTCGCGGTGAAGGTGTTGCTGAGCAACGATGATCAGGCCTTCAGCCAGCGCTTTATCAAGGAGGGGCATATAGTCGCCTCCCTGCATCACCCCTCGATCATCACCATCTATGACATCAACCAGTTGGCCGATGGGCGCTACTACCTGGCCATGGAGTTCGTTGCCGGTGGCGACCTGGCACAGTGCAAGGGCGAGGTCTTCGAGCCGCAGCGCGCCTTGCGCATCGTCCGCCAGATCGCCAGCGCCCTGGCGGTGGTGCATGACAAGGGCCTGGTGCATCGCGATATCAAACCGGCCAATATCCTCTTTCGCGCCGACGGCACCGCGGTGCTCACCGACTTTGGCGTGGCCAAGGAACTGGAGCTGGACAACGACCTGACCCAGTTCGGCATCGCCGTGGGCAGCCCGGCCTACAGCAGCCCCGAGCAGGCCCAGTGCCAGGCGCTGGATGCGCGCACCGATATCTACAGCCTGGGGGTGATACTGCTGGAGATGCTTACCGGCACTAACCCCTATCGCGCCGCCAGTTACCCGCAAACCGTGATGAACCACGTGCAGATGGCGGTGCCCATTCTGCCGGCGCATTTGCAGAGCTATCAGTGGTTGCTTGAGCGCATGCTGGCCAAGGACCCGCAGGAGCGCTTCGCCGACTGCAAGGTGCTGTTGGCCAGCCTGGATGAACTCAACGAAGCGGATGTGGACAGCACGCGCATCGCCCCGGCGTTGCCGCTGGGCCCAGCGCGGGCGGGCAGAAGCCGCTCGTTCTGGCTCTGGGGCCTGCTGGCTGGGCTGCTGCTCGCCGGCGCGGCGGTTGGCGGCTATTTCGCCTATCAGCAGCTGCAGCTCAACGCGCTGCTGGCCCAGGCTGAGCTGCGCTTGCAGGAAGGCAAACTGCTTGAGCCGGTGCAGGACAACGCCGACTTCCTGTTCCGCCAGGCGCTGCTGCGCGACCCCGACAATGCCCAGGCCCTGGATGGCTTGCAGCGCGTGTTGCAGGCGCGCATCAGCGGTTATCTGGAACTGGCCGAGCAACGCCTGCAGGCCGACCAGCTGCTGCAGCCTGCGGACGATAGCGCGACCTTCTATTTCCGTCAGGTGCTGGCCTGGGAGTCGGACAATCTGCTGGCCCTGGCCGGTATCAACCGCGTCGCCCAGCGCTTTATCGAGCACGCTGAGCAGGCCTATAAACGCCGCGAGTGGGCGTTGGCGCTGGAGTACATCCAGCAGGGCCTTGAGGTCGAGCCGGCCAACGAGGCACTGATGCAACTGGCCGCCGATCATCCCCGTCGGGTACGCGCCGCCCAGGCCCCACGCGCCGTTGCCAAGCCGCGCAGCAGCGTGCCGAACAGCCCGCAGCCCGTGCAGCAGCCGCCTACGCAGAACCCGATCAAGCGCTTGTGGAACAATATTTTCAATAATTGAGGCGCGCCCAGGCCAGCCCCGGCTTGGCGGCCCCGGCTGGGGGGCGCAAGCGGCTGCTACTCTTGGCCTCACTGCTTCGAGGTAAGTGTCGAATATGCTCAGGATTCATTTCAGCGACAACCGCCAGGCGCCGATCTGGCTGGTGGACGAGCGCTTTACCATCGGCCAGGACAGCCGCAACAGCCTGGTGCTGACGGATACCGGCATCGCCCCGTTCCATGCGGAAATCCGCCAGGATCACGGCTTCTACTACCTCACCGACTTCTCCAGCACGCTTGGCACCTTCGTCAACGATGAGCGGGTCGCTGCGCGCTTCCAGATTCGCGCCGGTGATCGTGTGCGCCTGGGCATGGTCGAGTTGCAGTTTGTCGATCCGGCCAAGAGCCAGGTCAAGGTCGAGCAGGGCGCGCGCTGGTTTGTCCAGGTGATCCAGGGCGAGCATGAGGGCAAGAAATTCCATATCAACGGTTCCATGACCTTCGGCCGCTCGGTCAAGTGCGAGCTGTGCTTCAGCGACCAGGAGTTGTCGCGTCGGCACTGCGAGTTCTACCTCAAGGACGATGTGCTGGAGGTCAAGGACCTGGCCTCGGCCAACGGCATCCTGGTCAACCAGCAGAAGGTCGCCACTGCGGTGCTGCAGCCGGGGGATCAGCTGAAAATGGGTTCGGTGACCCTGTTGGTGATCGGGCCCAAGGTCGAGGTTGCGCCCGTCGAGGATGAGGACGCCACGGTGTTTATGCGCGCCGTCGATCTACCCAAGCCGTTGCCCTCGGCCAAGCGTTCAAACCCCACGGCCAGCGCCGCCAATCCGTTGCGCCGCGCCGCCCAGGCCAGCACAGCGGCAACCCCGGCCGCGCCCAGCCACGGCTCGCGGCCCAGCAAATGGCTGTTGCTCGCGCTGCTGGTGCTGCTACTGCTGGCCGCTACTGCCGTGGCGCTGGCCATGCTGTGAGGCTGGCGCTGCTGTTCAGGCCGGGCGCAGGCTGCGCTGGGCGGTGATCTCCGGCAGATCGCGGCGACGCATATAGACGCGCAGGGCTTCGCCGATATTCAGGCGCTCATCGATATTCTGTTCCAGCAGCAGTTGCAGGCGGGCGCGGTCGAGGCGCATCAACTCGCCCTCGAAGGCGTGCCAGACGAATTCGCGGGTCGGGGTGATGCTCTGCGCCAGTACGTCGAGACCGAAGGCATCCTCGGAAAAGCGCACGATATGGCGGGCGGTCTTCTGGTTGAAGCCGACAAAGCCGCGCAGTTGCTCGGCGGCGGCGCAGATGCTGGCGCAGGTGGTGGTCATGGCAACCTCATCGATAGGCGGGCGAAAACAGGCTCCGCCATAGCCTAGGGCGCCTCGCTAAAACCATCTTGCTCAGGATCAATAAGCCGCTTTAAAGCGGCTTGGCCGCGTCCGTGGCATAGGGAAACACCGCCCGGTAATGCTCAGGCAGCTGGTCTTTGGCCTGCAGCTCTTCGATGGCCCGATCCAGATCGTCGCGCAGTTGCCGGGCGCGCGGCGAGGCTAGGGAGTAGGCGATGGTGAAGTCCTGCTGCAGCAGGGTGACGTGGGGCAATAGCGGCAGCTGGCTGTCGCGAAATCCCGCTTCAGCCGGGTCCTGGTAATCGAGCAGGTAGTCGGCGCGGCCCAGGTGCATCATCTGCGCGGCGGCCTGGTGGGTGGGCGCGCTGATCTGCTCTATGCCGTTGGCCGGGTCCGCGGCCAGGGCCGCCAGCGGCGAGCCGGGGTAGACCAGGCCCTGGATGCGCAGCAGGCGGGTATTGCGCAGTTGCTCCAGGCTGGCCGGTGGCGGCTGATCCTTGTAGTACAGGTTGAGCAGCACGCGGGCGACCTGATAGCGGCTGCGCAGGGTGTATTGCGACATCACCGGATGGCGGATCAAGGAGGGGCTCATCTCGATCAGGCCCTGTTCCATCGACTTGAACAGGCGGTAGCTGGGGTATTCGAGAAACTGCGTCTGATAGCCGGCCTGTTGCGCCAGCAGGCGGAAGAAGTCCAGCAAGTGCCCGGCCGGCTGGCCCTGGGCGTCGGTATAGGAGTATGGCGGGAAGGCAATATAGCCAACCCGGATGGGCGCTTGCGAAGGCGCTTCGCCTGCCTGCAGCGGCAGTTGCACGCAACATAGGGCGGTGGCTAACAGCCAGGTAAGCAGTTTGGGCGGCATGGGCGATCCAGTTCTTGTTATAGGTAGCAGGCTAGCTCAGTCAGCTAGGAAGGCCTGGCGCAGCTGCTGCAACTCCTGTACCGCGCGTTGCAGTTCTGCCTGCTGCGCCGCCGGGGGCTGGCTGGCCGGCTGTTCGGCGGTGCTGGTGCAGGCCGCCACCTCGCCGAGGGCAAAGGCGTCCCACAGGCTGGCGGGGTTGTTGCCCTGGGAGCTGGCAAGCCGCGCCAGGCTAGCATCATTCAACCAGTGGGCGTTTATCCAGCGGCTGTCCGCCGCTGTCTCGGCGCAACCCTGGGCAGAGCTGCTGCGTTCCATTTCGACCAGTTGACCATCGGCGAACAGCGCCTCGTAGCTGAGGCTGTGCTGGCACTGCGCGGACTCTGCCCGGGTGGCATACAGCGACAGGCGCTCAAGCCGCACCCCGGCCAGTTGCTGTTGCAGCAGGTGCTGGCGCGCCAGCTGCCAGCCCTGCAGCGCGGCCGGCAGGGGCTCGCGCAGCTGGAAGCTGCGTTGTCCGGCGGGGGCTTGCGTGGGTGGGTCGCTGTGCACGGCCGGGCTCAGGTCGCGGAACAGGCCGGCATGGCTGTGCTGGGGGCGGAAGCGATAGTGCTCGGCATCGACCTGCTGCACGTCGCCGCCGCAGGTGGGCGGGTGCACGGTCATGGCGGCGTCGGCATCGCTCCAGCGGTAACGCAGGCGGATGCCCAGCTCGATGCTGCCCTGGCGCGAGAGCACGCCGTGTTGCGCGGCCTGGCCGCTGTCCGGCAGCTGCGGCAGGATGATTTCCAGATTAGGTTGCGGCCGTCCGACCCCCGCCGCCATGGGCAGGAAGAGTTGCAGGTTGGCCAACTGGTAGCCGCGGTGCGCCGGGGCCTTTTGCGTGACGGCAAAGCTCAGGCGCCGGGCGCTGCGTTCGATCTGCTGCTCGGGCAGTTCGATGCGCTGCAGGATAGGCACCAGCTTGCTGCCGATCGGCATGATGGCTTGGCGCGTGGCGGTGATGCCGGGGATCAGCCAGCGCGGCTCGTAGGTGGCCATGACCTGCAGTTCGCGGGAGGCGAGCATGCTGTCCAGCTCGGCCGCCGCCAGCAAGCCGCCGATATGCTGGAACTCCAGCTCCACCGTCAGGCTGCGCGCCCCGGCCGGGGCCATGTGCAGCCCGAGCATCAAACCCAGAGTGGTCAGCCAGCGTAGCGACATGGGCACTCCTTGAACCTTGGGGCTGCCGGGGGCGCCAGCTGCGGCCGTTGCGGTCTATCCCGCGGCTCGTTCGGGCCGCGTGGTTTCAGTCTTTGCGCGGCGAGGAGAAGGCGCTGATCTTGCCGAAGGGCGAGCTTTGCATGCCGACCTTCACCGCCATCAGCGGCGAGTTGTTCAGCCACACATCGTCTATCACTATGGTTTCGCCGAGCCTGTCGTTATCCGCCGCCACCAGCAGGTAGTAGGTGCCGTCCTCGGGGGCTTCGCCATCCCAGCTCAGGCGGATCTGGCCGACCACGGCGCTGGCCCGCGAGGGCTTGTTGGCGATCACCGTGCCATAGGCGTCGAGCAGCAGGGCGCGCGGCTTGAGCGCCAGCTTGTTGAAGCTGACGCAGGGCTTGTTGCACAGCGAGTCGACGTTGAGGGTATAGCGCTCGCCCTTTTTCAGCTCCAGGGAAAACACCCGGTAATTGGAGATCGAGCTGCCGAAATCCAGGCGCGGTTCCTCGGCGCCAATGGGCCACTGCGGCGCGAGCAGGTCCGGGCTCAGCGGCAGGGGGATGGCCTGGGTGTTATGGATGGCCTCCAGGGTGCTCTTGGCCATCGGGCTGCTGCCGGCCTTGACCGACTTCTGGTACAGCGCCTGCGGGTTGCTGGCGCAGGCTGTCAGCACGAGACAGGCAGCCAGGGTGAATAACTTGTGCACGGTAAAACTCCTGTGTGACAACGTCCCTGTGTACAGCGCCGAGCGCTGGTGGCACGGCGGGCGGCGATTCTACGCGTTTTGCAGCAGGCGGGCTGTGATCAATGTCCTTTGCGCGCAGCCCATGCCCGGGGCGCACCGCCAACCTGTCTTCAGGTATCTGGTGCGCCGGTGTTCGTTTTAGCCGGACAGCCCAACATAGACGTTCTGTACGTCGTCGTGGTTGTCGAGGGCCTCGAGGAAGGCTTCGACTTCTTCCATCTGCGCCTCGCTCAGGCCGCTGACCGGGTTCTTCGGCATATAGCCGATCTTCGCCGCGTTGACGGTAAAGCCTTGCTCCGGCAGGGCGCGGCAAACGGCGTCGAGGTCGGTCAGTTCGGTGATAAACAGGGTGTTGCCTTCATCGGACGGCTCGAAATCCTGGGCGCCGGCTTCGATGGCAGCCAGTTCCGCATCGGCGCCGCTGTCGGAGGACGCTTCGATCATGCCGACGTGGTTGAAGTCCCAGGTCACCGAACCGGAAGCGCCCATCTGGCCCTTGCGGAACAGCACGCGGATTTCCGCCACGGTGCGGTTCACGTTGTCGGTCAGGCACTCGACTATCACCGGCACCTGGTGCGGGGCGAAGCCTTCGTAGGTGGTGCGCTCGAAGTTGACGGTCTCGCCGAGCAGGCCGGCGCCTTTCTTGATCGCACGCTCCAGGGTTTCCTTGGGCATCGAGGCTTTCTTGGCCGCATGTACGGCCACGCGCAGTTTGGGGTTCAGGTCCGGGTCGGCGCCGTTGCGGGCGGCGACCATGATTTCCTTGACCAGACGGCCGAAAATCTTGCCCCTGGCGTTGGCGGCGGCTTCTTTAGGTTTGGCTTTCCACTGGGCACCCATGACGGTTCTCTTGATCTGTGCGGCTGGAGGGCGTCTGCCGGCTGGGCCCATGCCAACCCAGGCAGGGGCGCGGTGCAGCGGCAGGGTTTAAAAATACAGGGGGCGATTTTAGTCCCTCCAGCGCTTGCTGGCACCCTGCAATTTTGCCGCCCCTGGCCTGGCGCGACGGAGCGCGGCGGCGAGCGGGGCTCGGCTATGCTTAATCAGGGGGCAAGAGGAGGCGACTATGCGCAAGCTATTGGTGGCTTTTGATGGCTCGGAGAGTTCGAAACGGGCGCTGCAGTATGTGATCGATTTTTCCCGCGAACACGGCGCAACCCTGCAGGTGCACCTGCTCAATGTGCAGCACGAACCCTTGATGTATGGCGAATACGTGACCAGTACGGTGATCGACCAACTGCAGCAGTCATTGTTGACGGCGGCTGCGCAAACCCTCGAATGGCCGATGGCCAAGCTGCAGGCGGCGGGCATTGCCTGCAAGGCGCACAGCACCCTGGGCAACGTGGCCGAGCAGGTGGCCCTGCTGGTCGAACAGCAGGGGTGTGACACTGTGGTGATGGGCACCCGCGGTTTGGGCAGCTTTACCGGCATGCTGCTCGGCTCGGTGGCCGCGCGGGTGATCCATGAGGTGGCGGTGCCGGTGCTGCTGGTCAAGTAGCCCGTCGGTGGACGCGCAGCAGCCTTTGAACAGGTTCTTAGCGTTTGCCCATGGAGCGGCGGGTACCACTGGGCGCCGGGCCGATTTTCTTCTCGTGGCTGGATTTGTTGCCCTGCTGCCAGGCGCGCGTATTGGCCTTGCCGCTAGCCCCCGCGGCGGCGCTGAACAGCGCGGCAAAACCCACGGCGGCCGGTTTGTCGCTGGCGCTGTGCGGCTGGCTGTTGGCGGGGGCCGTTGTGCTGGCCACATCGGCTGGGGCGGTGGCGGGGGTTGCTTGGCTGGTCATAGAGGGTTCGTGGGTGCTGTGGCAAAAGTGGGGCGCGAGTATAACGGCCTATTGGCTGCGTCTCGCAGGTTTAAACCGGGCGCGGATGCATGTGGCGAACGAGGTGGGTGCTATGGAGGCTAACGTGTTGCAAGGAGTGCGCGAATTGTTCCGCTGTTACCTTGGCGTATTGCTGGCTGTGCTGTTGTGGCCCGTTCAGGCCACGGAGCGGCCCTTGATTACCCTTAGCACAAGCGATAGCCATGATCAGACCACCCAGGTGGTCGGCCGTATCATGAGTCAGGCCTACGCCCGCTTGGGCTATGAGCTGCAGTTGCTGCCGCTGCCCTTGCGTCGCGGGGTGGCCAAGGCCAATGCCGGTGATTATGACGGCGAACTGTATCGGGTCAGGGCCATCACCGCGGACTTCCCCAACCTGCTGGCGGTGCCCACCCCGGTGGGTGCCGTGGAGTTTCAGGCCTTTGCCCTGCAACCACTGCCACTGGACGGCTGGTCGTCTCTGGCGGCTTATCGGCTGGGCAGTGAAATGGGCGTCAAGCATATCGAGTACAACACCAGGGGCATGCGCGTCAGCTTCGCGCTCAAGCCTGAGCAGCTGTTTCTGATGCTCAAGGCCGGCCGCATCGATGTAGTGGTGCTGGAGAAGAATTCGGCGCGCCTGGCGTTGCTGGAACTGGGCGCCCGGGGCGAGTTGCCGGTGGGTTTGCAGGCCCTCGGAGTGATCGATCGGGTCATGCTGCATACCTTCCTGCACCGCAAGCATGAGGCGTTGCTGCCACGGGTGGATCAGGCCCTGCGCGAGCTGACGGCCCAGGGCCTGATCCGCAGTGCCTGGGCCGAGTCAAGCCAGCGCTAGGGCCTGCTGGTTTCGAGCCCGGCGGCTTTGCTGCAGAATAGCTAGCAGTAGGTGGTTGCCGTGGATGCGGCAAGGCCAGATCCGATCGGTGACGGGAGTGCAGGCGGTGGTGCAGCGTGGATAGTTCTCTCGCATTCAGTCAGCAGATGAACCTGCTGGAGAAAAAGCGCGCGGTGCTGCTCGGCCTGCTGCGCCTGACCGAGACCCTGGAGCAGTTGCGTGCCGCACTGCAGGCGTTGCTGCAGCTCGGTGGGAGTGGCCAGAGCCAGTTGCAGCTGTCCGATATGCGCGCGTTCGAGGTGATTCGCGAGCGGGTTGCCGGGCTTAGCGATGCCGAGTTGCACAGCGGCATCGCCAATCTGGATCTGCGCGTGCACCAGAGCCTGGCGAGTATCAGTCAGATCGCCCTGCAACTGGTGGACGATGCCTATG
>DASUOY010000187.1:0-3344 GCA_036276395.1 Pseudomonas sp. | reverse complement strand
GGTGGGCTCCACACCCGCGTGGGCATAGGCAACCAGGCGGGCCATGGGTTGCAGGCCCTGTTCTTTCACCGCATCGCCAGTCGCCAGCACCAGGGCGCTGGCACCGTCGTTGAGGCCAGAGGCGTTGCCAGCGGTGACGCTGCCGCCCTCGCGGAAGGCCGGTTTCATCTTCGCCAATTGCTCCAGGGTCACCTCGCCGCGCACGTGCTCGTCGATCTCGAATTGGGTGAGCCCTTTGCGAGTCTGGATCTCCACCGGCACGATCTGCCCGGCGAAGCGGCCTTCGCTGATGGCGCGGGCCGCACGCTGCTGGCTCTGCAGGGCCAGGGCATCCTGGGCCTCACGGCTGATGCCGTGCAACTGAGCGACGTTCTCCGCAGTGATGCCCATATGGATGCCGTGCAGCGGATCCTGCAAGGCGCCGAGCATGAAATCGAGCATCTTGCTATCGCCCATGCGCGCGCCCCAGCGTGCGCTGGGTACCAGGTAGCCGCCCTGGCTCATGCACTCGGCGCCACCGGCGACGGCAATGCGCGAGTCGCCCAGCAGTAGGCCCTGGGCGGCGCTGATGATGGCCTGCAGGCCCGAACCGCACAGGCGGTTGACCGTGAAGGCCGGGGCCTCCTTGGGGATACCGGCCTGCAGGGCCGCTACTCGGCTGATATAGGCGTCTTTGGGCGTGGTGGGAATAACGTGGCCGAACACCACATGTTCCACCTGCTGCGGATCGCAGTTGGCGCGTTCGAGGGCCGTGCGGGTGACCAGTGTGGCGAGTTGCGCCGGCGGGGTGTCCTTCAGGGTACCGCCGTAGGTGCCGATGGCGGTGCGTACTGCGCTGACAACGAAAACTTCGGGTCTGTTCATCTGAGACGCTCCTGACTAGATGGCAAAAAGTCTAGAGTGGAGAGGGGCATCGTCCTATGCCGGAATTGCGCAGATACGGCTGACGAATTTAGACATATCATGTGTTATGGAAATTAATATTTCAGGCCGCTCTGATGAGCGAGCCGTCCGCAAAAGTGACTCGGTGGCCGCTTACTTAGTTAAAGCGGCGCTGCACCGCTTGGCGAGTGTTCCGCAGAGGGGCGATGAGCTATTGCGTGAGGCCGGCATCGATCCGGCCTGGCTCAACGATCCGTCGAACCGGGTGCCGGCCGAGGCGGTCACGCGGCTGTGGCTGCTGCTCACCGAGGAACTGGGCGACGAGTTCTTCGCCTTCGATTCAGGTGGCATGCCCCGCGGCGCCTTCGCCATTATCTGCCGCAGCGTCGTGCACGAACCGGATTTGGGACGTGCGCTGCGCCAGTGTCTGTCCGGCTTCAACCTGTTCCTGCGCGATATCCGCGCGCATCTGGAGTTGCGCGGCAATCGAGCCGCCATAGTGCTGCAGACCTGTATCGCGGATCTGGCCATACGCAGCGTCGCCGAGGAAATCTACCTGAGCATGGTGATCGGCGTGGCCTGCTGGCTGGTGGGGCGCCGGATTAATCTGGATCACACTCAGTTCGGCCATTCGCAGCGGCCTCATGGTGCCGATCCTCTGTTGTGGGGGCCATGGATCGAGTTCGATGCGCCCCGTACCGAAGTGGAGTTCAGCGCCGCCCAGCTGTCCCTGCCGACGGTGCGTAACTTCGCCAGCCTCAAGCAGTTCCTACGTCATGCGCCGGAAGGGGTGGTGGTGCGCTTTCGCAATCGAGCCGGGCTGGCGGCCGGCGTCTATCGCCGCCTGAAGGCCTCCCCCGAGCTGGATTGGCCGTCACAGACCCAGATGGCGTTGGACCTGGCCATGAGCGAGTCGGCGTTTCGCCGGCAACTGGAGCGCGAAGGTTTCTCCTATCAAGCCCTCAAGCATGAGGTGCGCAAGGCGCTGGCCTTCGACTATCTCAACGACGAAAGCTTGAGCATCTCCGAGATTGCCATTCGCTGCGGCTTTCAGGAGCCCAGCGCGTTTCATCGGGCCTTCCGCCAATGGACCGGCATGAGTCCCGGGCGCTACCGCGCCGCGCGGGCGGCAAGCCGGAATTGAGCGCGGCAGTCGTCTACGACTGAGGCCGCGCCCTTCTTTGTGATCGCGGCACCTGTATGCCTGCCCCCTGACTCCCCCCAATAGCTATCGACGCCAGTCGCTTCGCGCGACTGGCGGTGCACATTGTCCCCCCACCTTCGCAACCTGATCGCGTGCGCCCCAACCCCGCTGGCGTCTGCTGGCCGGGCGTCTGCTGCTCAAGCGCAACCCTCACGGCACAAAGGGTTACATCCAGGGTAATTAACATAACAAAAGATTTGCATAACAAGTGTTGCGTAAATATGAAGGCATGGTTAGAGTTAGGTGAAACAACAAACCGCCTCTAGGAGGTACGTCAGATGATTACCCTCAAGCCCACCCTGACTCTGCCGGCTGCCGGTCTGTCCGGTTTCGAGAGCCCGCTCACCGAGGAAGAGGCTGCCATCCAGGCTTCCGTACACCGCTTCGCCAAGGAAGTGTTGCGCCCGCTGGGGCGTGAACTGGATCGGATGAGTGCCGAGCAGGTGGCAGCCCCGGGCTCGCCGTACTACTCGCTCTTCGCTGAGTTCGCCAAGCTGGGGTTGGACCCGGCGCTGCTGGCGGAGCTGCCGCCGGAGATGGCGGTGCGCATCGAGTCGATGATCGGTGAGGAACTGGGTTGGGGCGATTCAGGTCTCGCCGTGTCGCTCGGCTGCGCCGGCTTCCCACTGCAGATGGCGGTGGCCGCCGGCAACGCCGAACTGATCGAACTGTGCCAGGGGCGGATTGGCTGCTGGATGGCCACCCAGCCCGATCGCGGTAGCGACAACCAGTTGCTGGATATTGCCCGCGACTGGCCGGCCGGCACCCCGGCCAATATCGGCAATCTGACCGCCAAGGTGGTCGGTGACGAAATCATCATCAATGGCCAGAGTTCGGCCTGGGTGTCCAATGGCGCGGTGGCGCAGGTGGCCTTCGGCCTGATGTGCGCCGACTACGGCGACGGTTTCTACGGCAGCGATGGCCTGCCCAACGGTATCGCGGTGATAGTTCCGCTGGATATCAAGGGCGTCTCCAAGGGCAAGCCGCTGGAGAAGATCGGCCAGCGTTCGCTGCCTCAGGGCGAAATCTACTTCGATAACGTGCGCGTGCCGCGGCGCTTCGCCATCGCCGAGAAGGACGGCTACTACGGGGCCGTCAGCTCCTCCTGGTCCTATGCTGGTACTCACATGAGCCAGGTGTTCACCGGCGTCGCCCGGGCCGCCTTCGAGCTGGCGCTGCAGTACTGCCACGAGCGTCGCCAGGGTGGTCGCATGCTGATCGATCACCAGATGACCCGCCTGCGTCTGGGCGAAATGCT
>DASUOY010000186.1:0-2367 GCA_036276395.1 Pseudomonas sp. | reverse complement strand
GATGGCGCGCGGCTGTATAACGCGGCGGTCAAGCTGGGCGTGCCGGCCCGCGAGATTACCCGGCATTTCGATTCGGTGTCTGTGTGCTTGTCCAAGGGCCTGGGTGCTCCGGTGGGCTCGGTGCTCTGTGGCAGTAACGAGCTGATCGGCAAGGCGCGCCGTCTGCGCAAGATGGTCGGCGGCGGCATGCGCCAGGCCGGCGTGCTGGCAGCCGCCGGTTTGTACGCCCTGCAGCATCAGGTGGCGCGCCTGGCCCAGGACCACGCCAATGCCGAGCGCCTGGGCGCGGGCTTGCGCGAGCTGGGTTACGCCGTGGAGCCGGTGCAGACCAATATGGTCTATGTACAGGTTGGCGAGCAGGCCGGCGCGCTGCAAGCCTTCTGCGCTGAGCGTGGGATCAAGCTGAGTGCGGCGCCGCGCCTGCGTATGGTCAGCCATCTGGATATCCCGGCTGCGGCTATCGAGCAGGTGATCGAGGCTTTTGCCGCTTTTCGCCGCAATTGACCCGCGTGGCGCGATAAGTAGCCGCACTGTCGCAATAAATGCACTAGCCCCATAGCGCAGGCCCGATATAATGCGGCCCTTTGCCGGCATTCTTGTGGCCGCCTGTTTCCGTGGATGATCCTATGAAAAGCGCAGAAATCCGTGAAGCCTTCCTGAGCTTCTTCGAAGAGAAGGGGCACACCCGTGTCGCTTCCAGCTCCCTGATTCCGGGCAACGACCCGACGCTGCTGTTCACCAACGCGGGGATGAACCAGTTCAAGGACTGCTTCCTCGGCCTGGAAAAGCGCGCCTACACCCGCGCCACCACCAGCCAGAAGTGCGTGCGTGCCGGCGGTAAGCACAACGACCTGGAAAACGTCGGTTACACCGCGCGTCACCACACCTTCTTCGAAATGCTGGGCAACTTCAGCTTCGGCGACTATTTCAAGCGCGACGCCATCCACTACGCCTGGGAATTCCTCACCGGCGACAAGTGGCTGAACCTGCCCAAGGAAAAACTCTGGGTCACGGTCTACGCCAGCGACGACGAAGCCTACGAGATCTGGAACAAGGAAATCGGCGTACCGACCGAGCGAATGATCCGCATCGGCGACAACAAGGGCGCGCCGTACGCCTCGGATAATTTCTGGGCCATGGGCGATACCGGCCCGTGCGGCCCGTGCACCGAAATCTTCTTCGACCATGGCGAGCATATCTGGGGCGGCCCGCCCGGCTCGCCAGAAGAAGACGGCGACCGCTATATCGAGATTTGGAACAACGTCTTTATGCAGTTCAACCGCACGGCTGACGGCGTGATGCATCCGCTGCCGGCGCCGAGCGTGGACACCGGCATGGGCCTGGAACGCATCAGCGCGGTACTGCAGCACGTCAACTCGAACTACCAGATCGACCTGTTCCAGAGTCTGCTGGATGCCGCGGCCAAGGCCATTGGCTGCGCCAACGAGGCCCAGGCTTCGCTGAAAGTGGTGGCCGACCATATCCGCTCCTGCGGCTTCCTGATCGCCGATGGCGTGACCCCGTCCAACGAAGGCCGTGGCTATGTGCTGCGCCGCATCATCCGTCGCGCCTGCCGCCACGGTAACAAGCTGGGCGCCAAGGGCAGTTTCTTCTATCAGATCGTCGCCGCCCTGGTGGCCGAGATGGGCGAAGCCTTCCCCGAGTTGAAGCAGCAGCAGGCGCATATCGAGCGCGTGCTGAAAACCGAAGAGGAGCAGTTCGCCAAGACCCTGGAGCAGGGCCTGAAGATTCTCGAGCAGGATCTGGCCGAACTGAAAGGCAGCGTGATTCCGGGTGAAGTGGTGTTCAAACTGTATGACACCTACGGCTTCCCCATGGACCTCACCGGCGATATCGCCCGGGAGCGCGAGCTGACCCTGGACGAAGAAGGTTTCGAGCGCGAGATGCAGGCCCAGCGCGAGCGCGCCCGTTCCGCGAGCTCCTTCGGCATGGACTACAACGCCCTGGTCAAGGTCGACAGCGACACAGCGTTCCTCGGCTATCAAGGTACCAGCGGCAGCGGCAAGATCGTCGCCCTGTTCGCCGCTGGCCAGGCGGTGGACAGCCTGAAAGAAGGCGAGGAGGGCGTGGTGGTCCTCGATCAGACGCCGTTCTACGCCGAGTCCGGCGGTCAGGTCGGTGACTGCGGTTTCCTTGAAGGTGCCGGCGTGCGTTTCGATGTGCGTGATACCACCAAGGCTGGTGGCGCCTTCCTGCACCACGGCGTGGCGGTCAAGGGCGGCCTGAGCGTCGGCAGCTCGCTCAAGGCCGAAGTGGACGCCAGCGTGCGCCAGGCCACGGCGCTCAATCACTCGGCCACCCACTTGCTGCATGCGGCTCTGCGCCAGGTGCTGGGCGAGCATGTGC
>DASUOY010000185.1:0-6126 GCA_036276395.1 Pseudomonas sp. | reverse complement strand
CTCAATCCCGCGCTTGCGCCCATGCAGTTCGTGCAGTCGGATTACTTTCCGGCGATCCGCCAGCTGGCCGGCCTGCCGATCAACGCGCGGCGCGGGCAGAAGCTGCCGCACTACCCGCGTCTGGAGCAACGCCAGTTCGATCTGGTCTTGCTCGACCCGCCGGCCTGGGCCAAGAGCGCCTTCGGCACCGTCGATCTGCTGCGCGACTACCAGAGCCTGCTCAAGCCGGCGATTCTCGCCACCGCCGAGCATGGCGTGCTGATCTGCTGCAACAACCTGGCAAAAGTCGCCCTCAGCGATTGGCGCGAACAGGTGCTGCGCTGCGCGGAAAAACTCGGCCGCCCGGTACGCGATTGCCAGGTGCTGGCGCCGGCAGCGGACTTCCCCTCCCTGGACGGCCAGCCGCCGCTAAAGACCCTGATCCTGCAATTCTGATCGACCCCGCAAAGCATAGAAAATCCCACCCAGAGCCTCTGTGGAACCGTACGCGCGTGCCATACTCCAAGGCATTTCTCGTCGGGATAGATGACGCTCTTATGCTTAAAGGAATAAAGCGCGCTGCCAGCGCACTCGTTATAGCCGTTGCCCTCTACAGCTTGCTGGGCTTCTTGATCTTGCCAGGCATTGGCCTGCGCATCGCCAACCAGCAACTGGCCCAATACGCCGCAGTGCCCGCCAGCCTCGACCGTCTGCAGCTCAATCCCTTCAGCCTGGAACTCAGCCTCTGGGGCCTGCGCATCGGCGAGGCCGAACAGCAGCAGATCGCCTTCGAACGCCTGTATGCCAACCTGCAACTCGACAGCCTGTGGAGCGGCGTATTGCATCTGGCCGATATCGAGCTGGACAAGCCGCACAGCGAAGTGCTGTTCGGCAAGGACGGCCGCCTCAACCTGACCCAACTGTTCAAGCTGCCGGCCAGCCCACAGCCGGCAGCCGAGGAACCGGCCGGCGAGCCGTTCCCGCTGCGTATCTCGCGGCTCAAGCTGAGCGCCGGCAACCTGCACTTCCAGGACCTGCGCCCCAGCGAGCCGATCGAGTTTATCTACGACGACCTCAACCTCGAGCTGTTCAACCTCAGTACCCTGCCCGACGACAATGCCGACATGAGCCTGGTCGCCACCGGCCCCAAAGGCGGACGCATCGATTGGACCGGGCGCATCAGCCTGGTGCCGATCAGCTCCAGTGGCAGCCTGAAAGTCACCGACGGCAAGCTCAAGGCCGTCTGGCCCTATGTGCGCGATGCCGTACCCCTGGTGCTGGAAGACGGCACCCTCAACCTCAGCAGCGACTACAGCCTGAACCTGGCCAAAGGCACCGAACTGCTGCTGAGCAACACCCAGCTCAGTGTCAGCAGCTTCGCCATCAAGAGCCCGGCGGACCAACCGCTGCTGCGCCTGGAAAGCCTGGATATCAGCGAAACCAGCGTGGACCTGGCCAAGCAGCAGGTCATAGTCGGCAAGATTCGTAGCCAGAAGCTGGAAACCTGGGCCGCCCGCGAGGCCGATGGCCAGCTCGACTGGCAGAAGCTGCTGGCCAGCCAACCCGCCAAACCGGCTCCAGCTCCAGCTCCAGCTCCAGCTCCAGCTCCAAATGAGAGTGGCGCAGACACCAGCGCGGCAACAGAAGCCGAGCCGGTAAAAGACAACACGGCGCCAACTACAGCGGAGCAATCCGCTGACCTGGAAACAGCCACTGCAGGCCAGCCGCAAGAGCCGGGCAAACCCTGGCAGGTGATCCTGCGTGACGTGCAATTGCGCGACTATCAGGTGCATCTGGCCGACCGCGCTGGCGGCGCGGAAGTCAAAATCGACCTGGCGCCACTCAATCTCGACCTGAGCGACTTCGACAGCCTGGGTACCTCACCCTTTGCCCTCAAGCTCGACACCGGGGTAAACAAGAGCGGGCAGATCAAGGCCGCCGGCCAGGTGCAACTGACCCCCACCACCGCCAAGCTGCAGGTCGCCACCCGCGATATCGACCTGCGTCTGGCGCAGACCTACCTGAGCCCCTTCGTGCGCCTGGAACTGCGTAGCGGCAAGCTGGGCAGCGACCTGGCGGTTGACCTGCAGAGCGTCGACCCGCTGACCTTCAGCGTTGGCGGGCAGGCCGAGATCAACCAGCTGCATACCCTCGACACGCTCAAGGACCGCGACTTCCTCAAATGGCAGCAAGTGCTGATTGAGGGGCTCGATTACCAACACGGCAAGGGCCTGGCGATCGGCCAGGTCAAACTGCAGCAGCCCTATGTGCGCTTTATCATCAACGAAGACCTGACCACCAATATCAACGACCTGCTGGTGCCCCAGCCGGCCAGCACCACGCCCGCCAAGGCGCCGGCCGAAAAGCCGCTGCCGATCCGTATCGGCGGCATCAGCATCAAGGATGGTTCGGCCAACTTCGCCGACTTCAGCCTGACGCCCAACTTCGCCACCGCCATCCAGCAACTCAACGGCCAGATCGGCACCCTGGATAACCAGAGCCCGAAAGCCGCCAGCGTGGATATCAAGGGCAAGGTCGACAAGTACGCCCCGGTCAGCATCAAGGGCAAGCTCACCCCGTTCGACCCGCTGAACAGCCTGGATATCGCCACCAGCTTCAAAAACGTCGAGCTGACCACCCTCACGCCTTACTCCGGCAAGTTCGCCGGCTTTCGTATCCGCAAGGGCCGCCTCAACCTCGACCTGCATTACCGGATCGAGAAAGGCAACCTCAACGCCGAAAACAAACTGCTGCTGGAAGACCTGCAGCTGGGTGAGAAAGTCGACAGCAAGGACGCCATGGACCTGCCGATTCGCCTGGCCATTGCCCTGCTCAAGGACACCCAGGGCAATATCGAGATCCAGCTGCCGGTGCAGGGCAACCTCAACAGCCCGGAATTCAGCGTGATGCCGATTGTCTGGCAGACCCTGCGCAATCTGGTGTTGCGCGCGGCCCAGGCGCCATTCAAGTTTATCGGCGGTCTGGTCAGCGGCGGCAGCGATGTCGACCTCAGCACCGTGCGCTTCAATGCCGGCGACAGCGAACTCGACGGCGACGCGCAGAAGGCTTTGGACACCCTGGCCAGCGCCCTGAAGGAACGGCCGACCCTGCGCCTGGAGATCGAAGGCATGAGCGCCCAGAGCAGCGACGGCCCGCCACTGGCCGCCGCACGCCTGGAGCGCGAATACCAGAACACCTGGTACAAGATGCTGCAACGCCGCGGCGATGATGTACCCGCCGACGCCAGTGAGCTGGTGGTGGAAGAAGACGACAAGGCCGTGCTGCTCGAAGGCATCTACCGCACCCGCCTCAAGCAGCAACCACCGGCCGAGTGGGCCGAACTGGAAGACCAGGAGCGCAGCGCGAAAATGCGCGAAGGCGTGCTGCAATCCTGGGCCCAGAGCGAACTGCTGCAGCGTCAGCTGGCCCAGGCGCGGGCGGCAGAAATAAAGAACTATCTGGTCGAGCGTGGCGGCCTGGCCGACGAACGTATCTACCTGCTGGACGTCAACATCGTGCAGGCTGAGGCCGATGGCCGCGTCGCCACCACCCTGCACCTCGGCAGCGAGTAAGGTCTTTATATGCGTGCACTGACTGCAACGCTGCTCCTAGCCCTGGCGGGCGCATCGTCTCTGGCCCAGGCCGAATCGATGCGCTGCGGCAGCCAGCTGGTCAGCGTCGGCGACCGCAGCTTCCAGGTCCTGCAGAAATGCGGCGAGCCGGCCTTTCGTGACCTGGTCGGCTACAGCCTCAGCCCTAATGAGCGCCACGAATACCAGATAGAGGAATGGGTCTACGGCCCCGACAACGGCATGCTGAGCATCCTCACCTTCGAGGGCAATCGCCTGCGCAGCATAGAGCGCCAGCGCAGCCAATAAAGCCGAGCGGTTCCGCCAACCTTGTGGAAAACCCATGAACTACCTGCTGCCCGCATTACTGCTGCTACCGCTCTACGCCAACGCCTCGTCCACCCTGCGCTGCGACAACGGCCTGATCAGCCTTGGCGACCCCACGGTCGTCGTCAGCCACAAATGCGGCGAGCCCATCAGCCGGGACTTTCTCGGCTACCGGGAAGTGCTGGACGAATACGGCTTTTACCAGGAGGTGACGGTCGAGGAATGGTCATACGGACCACGCAACGGCATGTACCAGTTCCTGCGTTTCGAGGGCAATCGGCTGATCAAGATCGACAGCAAACGCCGTAACTAGCAACACCCAGCACTTACCCAAACCAACGCGGCAACTGATCCCGCCAGAGCAACCACTAAAAAGCCCCGCAGGTTGCGCCTGCTGGGCTTTTTTATACGGAGCTAGCCGGCCTATTTAAGGACTCAGGACGCCGTCGCCGGCACGCCACATCATTTTCACCAAGCAAAAAAAAGAGGGCCCCGAAGGGCCCTCTGTTTGCTGTTAAGCGACGCGGCGATTAAACGCCCGAAGCCTTGGCAGCAGCTACATCCTTGATCGACAGCTTGATACGGCCGCGGTTGTCCACGTCCAGTACCAGTACTTCAACTTCCTGACCTTCTTTCAGAATGTCGGTCACTTTCTCAACGCGAGCGTCGCTCAGCATGGAGATGTGCACCAGGCCGTCCTTGCCCGGCAGGATGTTGACGAAGGCGCCGAAGTCGACGATGCGCTCGACCTTGCCGACGTAGATCTTGCCGATCTCGGCTTCCGCGGTGATGCCCAGTACGCGCTGACGCGCGGCCTCGGCAGCTTCCTTGGTTTCGCCGAAGATCTTGATCGAACCGTCGTCTTCGATGTCGATCGAAGCCTTGGTCTCTTCGCAGATGGCGCGAATGGTTGCACCACCCTTGCCGATCACGTCGCGAATCTTGTCCTGGTCGATCTTCATGGCGATCATGGTCGGTGCGTTGGCCGACAGTTCGCTACGGGATTGGGCAATGACCTGGTTCATCTGGCCGAGGATGTTCAGACGCGCTTCCAGGGCCTGGCCCAGGGCGATTTCCATGATCTCTTCGGTGATGCCCTGGATCTTGATGTCCATCTGCAGTGCGGTGACGCCATTGGCGGTACCGGCAACCTTGAAGTCCATGTCGCCCAGGTGATCTTCGTCACCGAGGATGTCGGTCAGTACGGCGAACTTCTCGCCTTCCTTGACCAGACCCATGGCGATACCGGCAACCGGGGCCTTCATCGGCACACCGGCGTCCATCAGGGCCAGGGAAGCGCCGCAGACGGAAGCCATCGAGGACGAACCGTTGGATTCGGTGATTTCCGAGACCACGCGAATGGTGTACGGGAATACGTCGGCAGCCGGCAGCATGGCCTGCACCGAACGACGGGCCAGACGACCGTGACCGATTTCGCGGCGGCCGGTGGCGCCCATGCGACCGCACTCACCGACCGAGTAGGGCGGGAAGTTGTAGTGCAGCATGAAGGGGTCTTTCTTCTCGCCTTCCAGGGTGTCGAGCAGCTGCGCGTCACGGGCGGTACCGAGGGTGGCGACCACCAGGGCCTGGGTTTCGCCACGGGTGAACAGGGCCGAACCGTGGGTCTTGTCGAGAACGCCGACTTCGATGTTCAGGCCACGTACGGTGCGGGTGTCACGGCCGTCGATACGTGGCCTGCCGTTGACGATGTTCTCACGCACGGTGCGGTATTCGATTTCACCGAAGGCATCTTTGACTTCGCCAGCTGTCGGTTGACCTTCAGCACCAGAGAACTTGGCCACCACCTGATCTTTCAGCTCGCCCAGACGCGCGTAGCGGTCCTGCTTGATGATGATGGTGTAGGCCTGGGAGATCGCTTCACCGAACTCGCTGCGAATGGCATTGAGCAGCGCGGTGTTTTCCGCTTTCGGCTGCCAGTCCCAAGTCGGCTTGGCGGCTTCGGCGGCCAGCTCGGTTACAGCCTGGATCACGGCCTGGAATTCGTCGTGGGCGAACAGTACGGCGCCCAGCATCTGGTCTTCGGTCAGCTCTTTGGCTTCCGATTCAACCATCAGCACGGCGTCTTTGGTGCCGGCCACGACCATGTCCAGGCTGGAGGCCTTGAGCTGCTCGTAGGTCGGGTTCAGCAGGTAGCCAGTTTCCGGGTGGAAGGCGACGCGCGCGGCACCGATCGGGCCGTTGAACGGGATGCCGGAGATGGCCAGGGCGGCCGAGGTACCGATCATCGCAG
>DASUOY010000184.1:0-4143 GCA_036276395.1 Pseudomonas sp. | reverse complement strand
GTGCAGAACGTTTGCAGCAACGCCTGCGCATCGCCGCAGATGGTGCCGAGCGTGTCGGCGTGGATCGTCTGGCTGAAGGCGGAGCCGAGCGCCTGCAACAACGCCTGCACATCGCCGCAGACGGTGCCGATCGCGCCGGTGTGGATCGTCTGGCTGAAGGCGGTGCAGAACGCCTGCAGCAACGCCTGCGCATCGCCGCAGATGGTGCCGAGCGTGTCGGTGTGGAGCGCCTGGCTGAAGGCGGCGCTGAACGCACCCCAGGTCAACGTATCGGTTAACCCCATGCAGCGAATAACTCGCCCACTACGACAAAGGTGCCCCTGCAGGCACCTTTATCGTTTATAGCCGGGCCTTACTCCAACTGCGCCAAACGCTCTTCCAGAGCCGCGATCCGCGCCTCCAGAGCATCCAGGCGACTTTCCTGCTGCGCACTCGCCAACGGCCGCGCTGCTTCATTGGTTCGCGCTTCCAGCGCCGCTTGCAGATCCGCCGCCTCCCCCAGCAGGTGCATGTAACGCTCTTCACGCTGCCCCGGTTGACGCGGCAACTGGCAGACCAACTCACGGCTGATCAAGCGTTCCAGGTTGTGCTGCACCTGCTCGATATCCTCGAAGTCATGCATGCGCGCGCTGCGGGTCAGCAATTCATTAAGGGTCTGCGGGCCGCGCAACAGCAGCAGACTGACCAGCACCACCTGGGCCGCGATCAACTCCAGGCCCTTGTCGGCACGATGCTCCCAACGATCCGCGCGACTGCCCATGACCAGCCGCGCCAGACCGCGCCCTTCCAGGCTGCGCAAGGCCTGGCCGACCTGCCCGGGGCTGAGGTTGAGCACCGGCTCGCGGCTGGTCTTCTGATTGCAGGCCAGCACCAGGGCATTGAGGGTCAGGGGATAGGCTTCCGGCGTGGTGCACTGCTTCTCGATCAGGCACCCCAGCGCGCGGGCTTCGACTGCCGACAGCGGGATAAGACCAGACTGGTTAAGACTTTCGCTGGACATGACAACCTCTCTACAGGGACATGCCGCTAGCCTAGCCTGACTGACGCCGGCTTGATACGAGCAGCATGCGATGGCGCGGCGGCGCTCCACTGGGCGGCAGATAAAGCCACGCAACGCCCAGGTCACGCTCGCTGTGCTAAAGTCGCCGGCTATTTTTTGCCCGGCCCGAGCGCTGCGCAAAACCCAGTCAACACCCCATGCAATCGCCGCCTCCAGCCGTACCCGGCCATCTGCTCCCGCCCCGGTACGTCGCCACGGAATAAGCGGCTCTTCCACAGTTTTTTCGAGACGCAAGCCATGACCGCTGCTCAACACCCGCTATTGCAGATATTCCACCGCACCAGCCTAGTGCTGCAGATCTTTATAGGCCTGCTCGCCGGTATTGCCCTGGCGCTTATTTATCCCCAGGCGGCGCTGGGCGTCGGCTTTCTCGGCACAGTGTTCGTCTCCGCGCTAAAAGCCGTGGCTCCGGTGCTGGTATTGCTGCTGGTGACGGCCTCGATCGCCAACCACCAGCGCGGCCAGGAAAGTCATATCCGGCCCATCCTGCTGCTCTATCTGCTCGGCACCTTCAGCGCCGCGCTGATCGCCGTTGCCGCCAGCTTCGCCTTTCCTTCGAGCCTGGCCCTGATCAGCAACAGCGCCGAGCTGTCACCGCCCGGCGGCATCAGCGAAGTGCTGAAAACCCTGTTGCTGAATATCGTCGACAACCCGATTAATGCCCTGCTCAAGGGCAACTTTATCGGCATCCTGGCCTGGGCCATTGGCCTGGGCCTGGCCTTGCGCCATGCCAGCCCGAGTAGCAAGCAGCTGCTCGCCGACCTGTCGGGCGGGGTGACTCATATCGTCAAGCTGGTGATTCATCTGGCGCCACTGGGGATCTTCGGTCTGGTTGCCGCAACCCTGGCCGAATCCGGCATGGGCGCCCTGCTCGGCTACCTGCACCTGCTGTTGGTCCTAGTGGGCTGCATGCTGTTCGTCGCCCTGGTGATCAACCCGCTCATAGTGGCCTACAAGATCCGCCGCAACCCTTACCCGCTGGTATTCACCTGCCTGCGCGAAAGCGGTCTGACCGCCTTCTTCACCCGCAGCTCGGCGGCCAATATCCCGGTCAACCTGCAACTGTGCCAGCGCCTGGGCCTGCATGAAGAAACCTACTCGGTGTCCATCCCTCTGGGCGCCACCATCAACATGGCCGGTGCGGCCATCACCATCAGCGTGTTGACCCTGGCCGCCGTGCACACCCTGGGGATCACCGTGGACCTGCCCACCGCCCTGCTGCTCAGCCTACTGGCGTCCATCAGCGCCTGCGGCGCCTCGGGCGTGGCCGGCGGCTCGTTGCTGCTGATCCCACTAGCCTGCAGCCTGTTCGGCATCCCCAATGAGGTGGCCATGCAGGTGGTGGCGGTGGGCTTTATCATCGGCATAGTGCAGGACTCGGCGGAAACCGCGCTGAACTCCTCCACCGACGTGCTGTTTACCGCTGCGGCCTGCATCAGCGAGCAGCAGCGCCAGGCTTAAGCGCGCGCAGAAACGAAAAAAGGCTTACGCGGTGCGTAAGCCTTTTTTGTTTTCTGTGTGGCGTCCCCTGCTGGAATCGAACCAGCATCTAGCCCTTAGGAGGGGCTTGTTCTATCCATTAAACTAAGGGGACTTGTCCGGGCCGGGTGGCTAAGCCACCGACCGGGCGGCATCTTAGCGAGCCTGCGTGGTTTTGTCATGCCACTGCCATTTTGCCTTGGCCATACTGCTGCTGGACCGCACAGGAGATCGCCATGACGCACGCCACCTCAGCCCAACGGCCCGACTCGCCTTTCGCCGATTTCAGCCTGCGCGCCGCCAGCGTTACCGACGCCCCGGCCCTGGCTGCCCTGCTGCAACAACTGGCGGCGGACGAACCGCGCGCCGACGCCAAGTTGCTGGCCCTGCGCCTGGCGCAGCTGCCAAGCAGTAGCGTGGTGCTGGTGGCCGAACGCGACGGCAGGCTGCTGGGCACCTGCACCCTGCACCTGATCGAACACCTGGCGCACAACTTCGCCCGCTCGGCGGTACTCGAGGACGTGGTGGTAGACGCCGCTTGCCGCGGCCTGGGCATAGGCCAGGCGCTGATGGGTAAAGCCATCGAACGCGCCCGCGCCTGGGGCTGTTACAAGGTCGCACTGTCCAGCAGCCAGAGCCGTGAGGCTGCCCATGCTTTCTACAGCAGCCTGGGCTTTAAGCCGCACGGCATTAGTTTGGCGCTGACGCTGGACTAAGAAGCCGATGTCAACGGCCGACTAACGGGCGAACCGCTCTTCGGCCAATTGATCGGCAATCTCCACCGTGGTTTTGCTCGCCGCATCGGCGCGTTGGAATATTTGCTCCAGGGTCGCGCCGATACCTTCGATATGCGCCTTGAGCTGTGCGGCGCTGCCGCCGGTGCGCTCGTAGCAGACATCGATAATGCCGCCGGCGTTGATCGCGTATCCGGTGCGTACAGACATTCGTTGCGGCGCAGGGTTTCCGCCAGGCTGGCATCGGCCAGTTGGTTGTTGGCGGCCCCGGCGATAATCGGTGCGCGCAGGGCTTCCAGCGTCTGCTGATTGATGATGCCGCCCATGGCGCAGGGCGCGAATACATCGACATCCAGGCCAAAAATTTCCTGCTGAGTGACGGCGATTGCGCCCAGCTGCTCGACCGCACGGTGCACATTGGCCGGGACTATATCGGTTACCCACAGCTCGGCCCCGGCGGCTTTCAGCTGGCGCGCCAGATCGAAGCCCACCTGTCCTACCCCTTGGATCGCCACTTTCAGGCCGCGCAGATCATCACGACCCAGACGGTGTTTGACTGCGGTCTGGATGCCGATAAACACCCCATAGGCGGTGGACGGTGACGGGTCGCCATTACGTGTACCGCCAGCGAAGGCTTCACGCAGCTCGGCACCGGATACGTGGCGCGTGCGCTCGGCCATGATCTGCATTTCCGCAACGCCGGTGCCGGAGTCGGCGGCGGTGATATAGCGGCCGCCGAGGCTGTCGACAAAGTCGCCCATGGCCTGGAACAGCGCCGCGCTCTTGCCGGTATGCGGGTCGCCGATAATCACCGCTTTACCGCCACCCAGCGGTAGGTTGGCCAGGGCCGATTTGTAGGTCATGCCGCGC
>DASUOY010000183.1:0-2578 GCA_036276395.1 Pseudomonas sp. | reverse complement strand
CGGCCAGGCGGATTTCGTCTGCGCCCTGAGCTCTCAGCCCGCACCCGCAATTACCGGTGAACACGGCCAATGGCTGCTGCTCGGCGATGAGCAAGGGCCGCTGGCCTGGTTCGTACTGGATGACCGCCTGCGTGAAGACGCACCGCAACTGATCGACATGGCCAAGACCAAAGGCTGGCAAATTATGCTGCTGTCCGGCGACAGCTCGCCCATGGTCGGCGAAGTGGCGCGCCAGCTGGGTATTGACGATGCCCGCGGCGGCCTCACCCCGGATGCCAAGCTGGACATACTGAAACAGCTGCACAGCCAGGGCCGCCGGGTGCTGATGCTCGGCGATGGGGTCAACGATGTGCCGGTATTGGCCGCCGCCGATATCAGCGTGGCCATGGGCAGCGCCACCGACCTGGCGAAAACCAGCGCCGACGCCGTGCTGCTGTCCAACCGCCTGGGCAGCCTGGTGCAGGCGCTACACATGGCGCAACGCACCCGCCGCATCATCATCGAGAACCTGACCTGGGCCAGCCTGTACAATGGCCTGGTACTGCCCTTCGCCGCCATCGGCTGGATCACGCCGATCTGGGCCGCGTTGGGTATGTCGCTCAGCTCATTGCTGGTGGTGGTCAACGCTCTGCGCCTGACTCGCACCTAGGGTGGATCACGCTTTACCGATCCACCACCGCGCCGCCAGGGTGGATGTAAAAAGCGACATCCACCCTAGGTATTGCCCGAACCCGGAGATTCCATGCCCGCTCTCTATATCCTGATCCCGGTCGCCATTGCCCTGGTGGCCTTCGCCATCTGGCTGTTCTTCTGGGCGGTGGACAGCGGCCAGTACGACGACCTCGACGGCCCGGCGCACAGCATTCTGTTCGACGACGAAGACCCCAAGCACCAGGCCGCGGTCAGCCAGGCGCAGCAACAGGATCAACCTAAAACACCAGACAACGAACAACCGCAGGACAAACCCGGTGCTTGAGTTGCTGCCGCTGCTGGTCTCGGCGCTGATCCTCGGCCTGCTCGGCGGCGGCCATTGCCTGGGCATGTGTGGCGGCCTGATGGGTGCCCTGACCCTGGCGATTCCGCCCGAGCAGCGCGCCCAGCGTTTTCGCCTGCTGCTGGCCTACAACCTGGGGCGCATCTGCAGCTACAGCCTGGCGGGCCTGCTGCTCGGCCTGGCCGGCTGGGCGCTGGCTGCCAGCCCGCTGGTGACAGGCCTACGTGTGGTTGCCGCGCTGCTGCTGATCGCCATGGGCCTGTACCTGGCCGGCTGGTGGAGCGGCCTGACCCGCATCGAGGCCCTGGGCCGTGGCCTGTGGCGGCATATCCAGCCGCTGACCCGGCGCTTTATGCCGGTCACCAGCCTGCCCCGCGCCCTGGTCCTGGGCAGCCTGTGGGGCTGGCTGCCCTGCGGCCTGGTCTACAGCACCCTGCTCTGGGCCGCCAGCCAGGGCAATGCCGTCAATAGCGCGGCCCTGATGCTGGCCTTTGGCCTGGGCACCATGCCGGTGCTGCTAGCCACCGGTCTGGCCGCCGAACGCCTGACCGCCCTGCTACGCCAGCAGGGCGTGCGCACGGCCGGCGGCATCCTGGTTATGCTGTTCGGCCTGTGGACCCTGCCCGGCCCGCACCAGCACTGGCTGATGGGCCATTGAAGCCCCTACTGGCTGCCGCTTGATACAGGTCAAAACACCCCGCGCGCCGCGCTCTTAGACTCCCCGGTACTGCTAGCCAAACCGGGAATTGCCCGCATGCTCAACGCCATCCAATGGGATACCAGCCTGATCCGCCGCTACGACCAGGCCGGCCCCCGCTATACCTCCTACCCGACCGCCGTGCAGTTCCATCCCGGTATCGGCCAATTCGACCTGCTGCACGCCCTGCGCGACAGCCGCAAGGCGCTGCGGCCACTGTCGCTCTATGTGCATATCCCGTTCTGCGCGCATATTTGCTACTACTGCGCCTGCAACAAGGTGATCACCAAGGATCGCGGCCGCGCCCAGCCCTATCTGGACAAGCTGCTGCGCGAGGTGGAGATCATCGGCCGTCACCTGGACAAGCGGCAGAAGGTCGAGCAACTGCATTTCGGCGGCGGCACCCCGACCTTTCTCAGCCACGACGAGCTGCGCCAGCTGATGGGCCATTTGCGCCAGCACTTCCATCTGCTGGATGACGACAGCGGCGACTACAGCATCGAGATCGACCCGCGCGAGGCCGACTGGTCGACCATGGGCCTGCTCCGTGAGCTGGGCTTCAACCGCGTCAGCCTCGGCGTGCAGGACCTCGACCCTGCCGTGCAGCGGGCGGTCAACCGCCTGCAGACCCTGGAAGAAACCCGCGCCATAGTCGAAGCCGCGCGCACCCTGCAGTTTCGTTCGGTGAATATCGACCTGATCTACGGCCTGCCCAAGCAGACTCCGGAGAGCTTCGCCGCGACCCTGGCCGAAATCATCGCCTTGCAACCCGACCGCGTGTCGCTGTTCAACTACGCCCACCTGCCCGAGCGCTTCACGCCGCAACGGCGCATCGACAGCAGCGAACTGCCCAGCCCGGCCGACAAACTGGCGATCCTGCAGGGCAG
>DASUOY010000182.1:0-2329 GCA_036276395.1 Pseudomonas sp. | reverse complement strand
GTGGAGCGCAGCGGGATCAGGGTCAGGTCCAGCGGAATCGAGGTGTGCCCGCCGACCAGCAGGCGGCGCAGCTCTTCGGGTTTCAGCTCAGAGGCCTTGATGCCTTCGCGTTCCAGATTATTGAACAGCTCGCGCTGACGCAGGCAGGTGCCGTTGTTCTGGTAATGCGCCAGGTCCAGCTCGCCGGCATAGGCGAAGAACTGGTGGCCGAAGCCGCCGCCCGGGCCGCGCCCGGCCACGCCGATCACATGGGGGCCATGGGGCAGGGCGACTTCGACGAGGATATAGCTGGTGTCGCTGGCGAAGTAGAACTTGCGCGACTGCTCCAGGCTGTACTTGCCGAAGCTCATGTCCGACATGCGCGCCAGGATCGGGAACTGCAGGGCGTTGATCGAGGCGGATTTACCCAGGTTGTTGGCCCCGTACACCGACAGCGGGTTTTCCAACGGGAACAGGCCGAGGCTGTAGCCGGCGGTATTCAGTAGGGCGAAGCGGCGGATGCCGTAGCGTTCCTGGCTCATGCGAGGGTCTCCTGGGCGTCACGTTCTTCGGCCATGGCGCGGGCCAGGGCGTCTTCTTCGGATTCGTCGATGTCTGTTTCGGCGAGGCTGATGATTTCGTCTTCGGCCTCATCATCCAGCAGTACTGGCGCCGGCAGCGGTAGGGCGCTGTGCAGCGTAGCGGCCAGATCGCGGTCCTGCTGTACGGAGAGGCAGACATCGAGGAAGCGGTGCATCGGCGCGAGAAAGCGGTAGATGCCGTTGTCTTCGCTGGCAAAACCCAGTTGGGTCAGGCGGCGCATGACTTTCTCTTCCAGCTCATCCTGGGTGGTGACTTCGGCCTGCAGAAACAGGTCGCGGTACTTCTCCAGCAGCGCCGGCAGCTCGTCGCGGCCAAGACTGCCGCCGTCGAGTACGGCCAGCGGGTCGCGGCCCTGATCGGCCAGGTGCTCGACCAGAATAAAGGTGAACAGCGCCAGGCGCTGGGCGGTCTTGTTGACCTGGGCGCCCATCTGCTCGGGGACGAAATAGTAGAAGCCGCGGCTGTCGCAGGTCAGCTCATAGCCCAGGGCCTTGAACAGGCCACGGTACTGGTCCTGCTGGCCGGCCAGCTGGCTGTAGAGCTCCGGGTTGCTGCGGCTGATGTGGTAGCCCTTGAACAGCTCGCGGAAGATCGGGGCGAGCTGGGTCAGTTCTTTCAGGTCGATATTCATAGGGTGGTCCCGGCCGGCTTGATCAGGGCAAAGGAGCTCAGGCTGACCTGATGCTCGCGGGTGAGGTAGTCGCGGCGCTCAAGACGCTCGCGCTGGAAGCGGCCATCGCGGGACAGGCGCGAGAACCAGTAGAGCAATTCGTCGGTGGCACCTTCTGGCTCCTGTTCCAGCAGCCAGACCATCAGGTCCGGCAGCGGCAGGGCCTGTTCGCAGCGTTCGATCATTTCCCGGGCCGTGCGTGGCGCGCGGGGCGCTTCGCCTTTGCGGCTGGCGTGGGCCTTGGGGAACTGCGCCGGCTTGGGTTCGAAACGGGCCAGGGCGTACACATAGGCCTCGACCTGCGAGGCGGTGCCGAGAAAGGTGCTCTGCGGGCGACTGAACAGCGGCAGGGAAGCCTGCGGCACGGCGTCCAGGCCCTTTTTGCGGATCGCCGCCAGGGCCAGGGCCGCGCCACGGGTCACGGCGTTATGCCGGCGCGCTTCTTCACGCAGCGGCAACAGCAGCTCGCGGGCGCGACGCAGGGTCAGCTGGGCGGTGGTCTGCATCTCCAGGATGCGCGCGTGGGTGCGCAGCAGCAGATCGTCGTCGACCAGTTGGCCGAGACGCTGCTGCTCGCCCAGCAGGCGCAGCAGCACATGTTCGACGCGATAGACGCCCTGCTCGAAGGCGCCGTCGGCGGCGACCAGCTGGATCATCGGCTCGACGTATTCGTCCCAGGTGGCCAGTACCTCGGCGTAGCGCTGACGCAGCGGAATCTGCCGATCGCTGGTCTTGGCCCGCTCGGCCACGGCGACCAAGGCCTGCTCGTCGTTGGCCAGCTTTTTCAGTACATCGCGCACGCGCATATCCAGCAGGCGCAGCTGACGCGCCAGATCGGCGGCGTCGCGCACCTCGAAGGCGTCCTTGATATAGCCGGCCAGGCGCTCGAGGTGGCGCAAATAGGCCTCGATCTCCAGACACAAGCCCAAGCGGTGCTCGCGGCGCAGGTAGGCGAGGAAGTCGTGAATCTGCGCGTTCAGCTCGAAGCGATTCGGGCTCTTGGCCACCGGCACCAGGATATCCAGGCGGATCCACTGGTCGAGCAGGGCGGTGACATCGGTTGGCGTGCCTTCGGGC
>DASUOY010000181.1:0-2422 GCA_036276395.1 Pseudomonas sp. | reverse complement strand
CCCAGCGCCCGCGGCAAACCCGCGGGCGCTGCGGCGGTTCACCGCCAAGCAGCGCGGTTTGCACAGGGCGGCCGCGCGAATGACGACCGAAGAAAAGAAGAGTGAGTACCCTGCCTGAACACCCACTCTAAAGCTGGGCATGGCCCAAGGCGCATGCCGAAATCCGTTCGCCCAGAACCACGCTCTGCTGGCCAGCCTGGCTATGGCCTGAGAGGCTGCAGCCAGCTCGCTGGGCGATGGATACAAGCTAAGTGATCTAAAAAATACATCGCCAATAATTTTTAGGAATTAGCTTATGGGCCAATGCGCAGGGCGCACGCATATTCTTTTTAGTTACTACAAAGTAAAAATAAATTCTTTTTAGGGATTAAAAGAATTCCCTACAGTGCCCCCAAGCCGACAGCGGACCACCGCATCGGGCCCAAACCAGGGGCTCCTTGTCTATCCGTTGAGCGCATGTACGCCTTCCAGCTCGAGCCCCTCTGCAGTGCCAAACACATAGCACCCCATTTGGAGCATCGAGCATGAACAAGTCCGCACTGGCCCTGGCCATCACCCTGGGCGCCGTCGTCCAACAAGCCGCCGCAGCCGGTTTTATCGAAGACAGCAAGGCCAGCCTTGGCCTGCGCAATTTCTACATCAATGCCGATCAGCGCCATGGTGGCGGCAACACGCAGGAAGAGTGGGGCCAGGGCTTTCTCTTCAACTACGCCTCCGGCTATACCCAAGGCACAGTCGGCGTCGGTGTCGACGCCCTGGGCCTGCTCGGGGTGAAGCTGGATTCCGGCAAGGGCCGCCACGGCAACCCCAGCAGCGACAGCTACGGCGGCAGCGTTTTCCCCACCGATGAAAACGGCCGCGCGGTGGACCAATTCGGTAGCATCGGCCTGACCGGCAAACTGCGCGTCTCCAAGACCGAAGCGCGCATCGGCACCCTGCAGCCCAAGCTACCGGTGGTGACCTTCAACGACGGCCGCCTGCTGCCGCAGACCTTTAGCGGCGGGCAGATCTCTTCAAACGAGATCGACAATCTGACCCTGATCGGCGGCCAGTTGGAACAGGCCAAGGGCCGTAACTCCAGTGACTCGCGCGGCCTGTCGATCGGCGGGGCGAACAATGCCAAGACCGGCCAATTCAGCAACAGGTTCTATTACGCCGGTGGCGACTACAAGATCGGCAAAGACCTGCTCGCCCAGTACTACTACGGCAATCTGGAAGACTTCTACCAGCAGCACTTCCTCGGCCTGACCCACAACCTGGCCCTGCCGGTGGGCGCGCTGAAAACCGATCTGCGCTACTTCAACAGCGGCGCCGACGGCAACAACGCCAGTGCCGCCGGCCGCGCCGAGGGCTACCGCAGCAGCGGTTACTGGACGGCGGGCGACAGCCACACAGGTGAAGTCGACAACCGCACCTGGAGCGCGCTGTTCACCTACAGCCTGAGCGGCCACGCGCTGAGCGCCGGCTACCAGCAGGTCTCGGGCGACAGCGCCTTTCCCTACCTAAACCAGGGCGATGGCGCCACCGCCTACCTGATCACCGACCGGCAGATCGGCAAGTTCCTCAGCGCTGGCGAGCGCACCTGGCTGGCCGAATACGCCTATGACTTCGCCAGCGCCGGCGTGCCGGGCCTAAAGGCCACGGTCACTTATCTGTCTGGTGACAATATCGACGCCACGGCCAGCGAACGTAAGGAATGGGAACGGGATCTGCGTCTGGATTACACCTTGCCGAGCGGCCCGCTCAAAGGGCTGGGCGTCTCCTGGCGTAACGCGACCTTCCGCAGCAACGCCGCCACCGATCTGGACGAGAACCGCCTGATCCTCAGCTATAGCCTGCCGCTGCTCTAAACGCCCGCAGCGGGTTGTCGCCCGACAACCCGCCTGCCCCGCCCTCTGCGGTTCGACGACTAGCCTTGCTTGCGCCAGACGCTGGCCAGCCAGGGTTGCTGTTCGCGCGGCAGACCAGCCGGACGGTAGTAATGCTCCAGCTCGGCAAAACCAGCGGCTTCGAGCAGGGTGCGCCAGTTGGCCCAGTCGTAGTAGGCGCCGTAACGATCGCCGTTCCAGCCTTCCTGATTGTCGCCACGCGGGTTGGAGCTAAACAGCACGCCACCCGGTTTCAGCGTGGCATGCAGTTGACGCAGCACCCGCGGCAGCTCCTGGCTGGGAATATGAAAGAGCACGGCGTTGGCGAAGATGCCGTCGAAGCGCGCCCGCGGCAGCTCGAGCGCGAGAAAGTCCTGCTCCCACACCTCGCAGCCGCTGTGCTCCCGCGCCATGCGCGCGAAGCCCGGCGCGCCCTCGAGCCCGACCGCCGCGTGCCCCAGGTCGCGGAAGGTCTTCAGGTCGCGCCCCGGGCCGCAGCCGAAGTCGAGGATCGCGAAGGGCGGCTCGCCCTCGATGTGGCGCAGCAGCGCGTC
>DASUOY010000180.1:0-2268 GCA_036276395.1 Pseudomonas sp. | reverse complement strand
CCCGTTCAGTGAGGCCGATACCCAGGCCGAGATGCCGGGCGAGATGGTCATCGACAAGGCCTCCGATCTTGAGCCGCTGTTCAAGGCCTGGGGCCTGCGCATGGTGCCGGACCAGGTGCTCGGCGACGGTTCCTACGCCATGTCGGTAAGCATGGGCCAGGATCAGCGCCCGGTGCGTCACGCCGCCTGGCTGAGCCTGCCCAAGCATGCCCTGGATGCCGAGGACATCAGCACCGCCGCGCTGGAGTCCATCACCGTGGCTACCGCCGGTATCCTCGAACCGCTGGAAGGGGCCAAGACCCGCTTTACCCCGCTGATGCGCAGCTCGCAATACGCCATGCCGCTCGATGCCAAGCGCTTCGGCATGCTGCAGAACCCGGAAGAGCTGATCCGCGAACTCAACCCCACCGGTGAGCGCTACACCCTGGCCGCGCGCATCAGCGGCCCGGCGCAGTCGGCCTACCCGGACGGCATCGAAGGGCACAAGGATGGGCTCAAGCAGGCCGACAATATCAACGTGATAGTCATGGCCGACACCGACCTGCTCACCGACCGCATGTGGGTACGGGTGCAGGACTTCTTCGGTCAGCGCATCCCGCAGCCCTGGGCGGACAACGCCGGTTTCGCGATCAACGCCCTGGACAACCTGGCCGGCTCCGAGGCGCTGATCAGCGTGCGCTCGCGCGGCCGCTTCACCCGTCCGTTCGAGGTGGTGGAAGAGATCCAGCGCGAGGCCGAGGTGCAGTTCCGCGAGAAGGAGCAGGCCCTGCAGGCGCAGCTGGCCGATACCGAGCAGAAACTCGCCGCCCTGCAGCAGAACCAGGACCCGAGCAAGGCCCTGGAACTGACTCCCGAGCAGCAAGCCGCGGTGCAGCAGTTCGTGCAGCAGAAGCTGGCGATCCGCAAGGAGCTGCGCGACGTGCGTTACCAGCTCAATGCCGATATCGAGGCCCTGGGCGGCAAGCTCAAGCTGCTCAATATCGCCCTGATGCCCCTGCTGCTGACCCTGGGCGCCCTGGGCCTGTGGCTATGGCGCCGGCGCCGTCACGGCTGATCGGTTACAACCTACAAGGGGCCGCTCGATGCGGCCCTTTGTTTTTCTGCTATCCCAGCCAGATAATGCCCCCGCGCAAATGCGCCAAGCCGATCGCCGTGACCGATCTAAGCAATCCTGTTTTCCCCCGTTATGAGGATCATTAGATGCCCACCATCATGGTAAAAATATTCGAAGGCCGCAGCGATGAGATCAAGCGCGAGTACGCCAAGGCCCTGACCGATGCCTCGACCAAGGTGCTCGGCTGCAATGCCGGCGCGGTCGATGTGATCTTCGAGGAAGTGAAGAAAAGCGATTGGGCCACCGGTGGCGTGATGTGGTCCGAGCGCGACTAGTCGGCTTTCGCCATCTGCCCGTGCTGATGGGTTATGCCGCTATGCGGCTAACCCATCCTACGCATTGCTCTACCTTCCTCGAAAAGCGCTGCATAGCCTGTCCTATATGGCCTGCAGCCTTTGTGTAAAAAGTGCTTTGCAGCCATAAACGCTGTTTTATACTCGGCCTTCGGTGATGGCCGGGCACTCGCCTGCAGGCCGCGCCAAACAATAAAAAACTGCATGCTGGAGACACAGATAATGGCTGAGCGCGAGACAGGCACCGTCAAGTGGTTCAATGATTCCAAGGGCTATGGTTTTATTCAGCGCGAGAGCGGCGCGGATGTATTCGTACATTTCCGCGCCATCCGTGGTGAAGGCCACCGCACCCTGCTCGAAGGGCAGAAGGTTGAGTTCGCGGTAACCCAGGGGCAGAAGGGCTTGCAGGCTGATGACGTCGCCGCATTCTGAGTGATTTGCCCAAGCCAAAAGCCCATCGCCGATGGGCTTTTGGCTTTCTGCCCCTCGGTCGTTTTCCCCAAGCTAAATCTGCGACAATCGCCACCCTCGAAATTCCCCTCCGCGATTGCCCGATGACCGACGCCACGCCCGCCTTTGACCAACTGCTGAAAAACCTCGATCAGACCCTACTGGGCGATCGTCATCGCCTGCGCCGCCAGTTGCATGAACTGCGCAAGCAGACGCCGGTGGACGAGGCCCGGCTGGCGCAGTGGTTGCAGCGCTTCGAGGCGTCCAAGGCCCGCGTCGAGGCGCGCAGGTTGAGCGTACCGCCGATGCGTTACGACGATGCGTTGCCGATTGCCGCCAAGCGCGACGAGATCAAAGCGGCCATCAGCCAGCACCAGGTGGTGGTGATTGCCGGGGAAACCGGTTCGGGCA